>CALFXX010000072.1 GCA_937952975.1 uncultured Alcaligenaceae bacterium | reverse complement strand
TGCCGGCTTGAATCAGCAAGGCCACCACCGTTTGCACATAGCGCGCTACACAGGTGGCAAACTCCCCTGACAAGCCGGCCAAAATACGCTCGGCTAGGATAAGCAAGTTCTTTAGCCTCAAGACCTCTGCGGCCTCGAGCGGTTGCTCTTGTGCTTGGATCACCGCCAGTTGTTGCGAGGCGCTAAATTGCGCCCAACCTGGCATCGTGACCACAAGAGCAAAACGATCTGCCAAGGCGACATCAAGCGGTTCAGAGCCTAGGTAACCATTGTCGTCCTCTTCAGTGCTAGGCGGATTCATCGCCGCCCACCGGTAGCGCAATTTCTCAAGTAACAGCCCCTGCACGCGCCGTTCGTGAATCAGCGGAAACAACTTGTTTTGGATATCAGGTCGGCAACGGCTAATCTCATCAAAGATCACCGCTTCAGCACCCCAAATCGATGCTGGCGTTTGCACATACTGCAGCGACCCGTCTTTGCCAGGCAACGGAAAGCCCACCAGATCATCAAAATTTAAAAGACTGGCGTTGTAATGCCTAAACTCAAGGCCTAAGGCCAAGGCGATTCTTGTCAATAACAAGCTCTTCGCAGTGCCGTGGGCACCTATCAGCAACAAGGGGCTTCCTGTGACTAAGGCTGCGAGTAAAGGTGCCTCAAGTGCAGAAAAGCCGATCAGGCCTAGGCGTTCAAGCCAACCGGTATTGGATGAGCCTGCGTTTTGATTGCCGCTTTGGTTTGTGCTTTGGTTTTCGCTCTGCTTTGCTTCTTCGTTCATGTCGTGCTCCTAATCGTCTGTGACACCGCGGGCGCGATGTCGCCCAGACGAAAGGGACGCATCTACGCTTTAGCAAAATTTATGACTCGCCCTGCAAGTTGTGGCTTAAATCAGCGAGGCCTGTTTAAAGGTGTCAGGCGCACCGTAAGCGGTACTGCTGCGTTGTTCTAAATTTTGTAATTCATCAGGTGCAAAATCTCTGTCACAAGCGCAGACGTACCGCGTACTGCTTCTATTGGTTTACATGATTGACACCCGCAGGCGCGGTCGCGGCTTCACCCGCAAGAAACTGTCCAAGCGTTTCATGCAACGCCTGCAGTCGCTCAACCCGCAGGCAAGTCCGCGACTTGACGCGTGTTTCAGTTGGATTTTTTGCGGTCAGTAATTGCGTACGTGCCACAAGCTCAACGCGGCCTGGCTGCGCCGCAATCGCCTTAATACTGAGCGTTTCAATATATTTGCCATCATCTGACAACGTCACTTCACATGTGTCATTTGTCGTAACGATTGACGTAATACTCGGTTGCTTTCTTTTAGACATCATTTACCCCTTTTTAGCTGCGTTCGACAAAGTGTCAGGGGCAGCAAGCTGGATCAAATCCCCCTCGCCCTTTAGGTCGGCTAGACCAAAAAATCAGCGCAATAAGATCAGTTGCGGGATAGCATCAGCACCCACCCAAACGATTGCGTCTTGAGCAAAATGAACGCCAACAGACTTGGCGAGCTCTAGGCTCAAGCCCAAAGCGAAATAGCTGCGCTCGGCTGGCCAAGCCGTGCCCTCTTCGCTACCCGAACCTTCAATAACGTCAACACCTAGACCCTGCAACCGCACAGCCAGTTGCGAGTGTGCTTGATGATTGACGTCGTCAGCTTGCACCGTACTGCGCGGGTTATAAGCCGTGATAAAGGCGCCGCACGTGGCACCGCGCGCGGTAAAGAGCTCAGCCAAGCGAGGCGAGTGCTGATCAATTTTCAGCACAAGGTCGTGCTCAGTGTGGCCAAGGCGGTACGACGTGTTATGAAAAGCCCGAAGCTTGTCGGGGTGGATTTGCGTGGCGTCAGTCATAAAAAAAGCCCTCTGTTTATGGAGGGCCGACGCTACTCCCGCTTGGTTGCCTAAACCTTAGGCCACATCCGCTTTCGCGTCCACCTTGCCCGGGGGGCAGGTTGGTCAGGGCGTCGGCCCTTGTCTTGATGTTGGTTCTACTGTAACAACAAATCATTTAACTGGCAAACTATTTGTTGGTTATATGCACATGACTTAGCTTCCACCCCGAAGTCATGAAGCGATCAACCTTTCCATCACGCTTGACCGCATAACCCCACATCGCTTTTACTCCCTTAAGCTCAGACCGCGTGGATTCAAATTCCCACAACGTCTCGTTGTCTTGAAGTGAGGCCTTCAAGGTTTCCCATCGCGCGTTGCAATGACCAAAGGGGATATTGGGTACAGCCTCCATTGGATCTTGGATAAGGTTAGTTCGTTCGACTTCTTCTATAGTCACTTGTCGTGTCAACTCGAAATCGTTCAAGATAAACGCAAGTTCTTCTGGATCTTGGGGGTTTGAGTTTGAGTTTGAGTTTGAGTTTGAAGTCAGCCTGAGATCTAGCTCCGCCTCAGCCTCGGCGGCCAGCGCCTTTTTTTTTAAAGCATCTTTGATTTTTAAAAAAAACACCACCGGCCAAACAAGCCAAACCAAAAAGAACGCCAACGTGGGGACGATAAAATCTTCAAGCACTCGGTATAAAAAAGCTTCACGCTTGGGATTAAGCGCCTTCATGATGTCACGCGAAAATTTGGATTCTTTTCGCTTACCTACTAAATGCGCAGTCACAACAACCAAGCAAACAGCTAAGCCAACGCCAAAATATATTGCCGCGTAAAGTTCTAAATTATTCATCGCGCCCCCCTACTTGTGTGTTTTGCTGGGTGTTATCCCGCAACTGTGTTTGGACGACGATGCCGTTTTCGATGGCCAAAAATAATTCGCGCTCGTAACGACTCGCGTAGCCCATGTGAACATATTGAGTCATCTTGCCCTGGGGGATATTGATGACACCCGTATACCAGTGCGCAAACACACGGCCTTCAAAACCCGGAAACAGACTGTCTAAGGTGGCAGCTTCGCCATCTTCGTAGGTGGCACTCAAACCCACAAGATAAAGACGATCTAACAGGATTTCCCATCTGCCAACATATCGACGCCAACAGGCAGTCGAGCTTCGTTGAAACTCAGGAGCAAGCCCCATCTGCGCAAAATAGTCAGACAGCGGCTCGGAGCGCATCGATAATTGTTCACCCTTGTAATACAGAACTTCGGTTACTTGTGCAGTCATGTTTTCTTTATGCGTTGTCGTTGCGCGACCTGTGGTTGCTTTGAACTAACCTATCACAGCAGAGGCTCACAGCGTGAGCCTGACACCCGATATATAACAATTGCATTGATGCGGTCTTCAGTTCTATCATCAAACGATCAATAGAAAATCGATGACTTACGGATGCAGCTATGAACGCGTGGAAAAAAATAAATCGAGCCCTTACCGTTGCTGCGTTCATTACCTTTAGCACACTTCAACAAAGTGAAGCCGCTGATATTTCAATGCGTGCGGGCAAAGATGGTTCGTCAGATCTCATTATCATCAAGGGCGATATCACCGCCGAAGACGAAAAAACATTTAAACAAATTGCCTTGAATACCGAATTCGCTACGGTCGTACTAGATAGCCCTGGAGGTTTAATTCGACCCGCAATCGCAATCGGTAAAACAATACGCATTAAAGAATTTGCAACGGCCGTTGTCGACGCCGAGTGCGTCTCTTCTTGCGCACTAATATGGTTAGCAGGTGATATTAGGTATATGGCCAAAAATTCTAAAGTTGGGTTTCACGCAGCTTACATTGAGGATAAAGACGGAAAAACCATCCCAACAGCTACTGGCAATGCTTTGGTGGGTTCGTATTTAAATTCACTCGGTCTAAACGATTCTATTGTGGCGTTTGTGACCCGAGCCGGAGCCACCGAAGTGAATTGGTTGAATAAAGACGGAGCCGACAGACTCGGCTTATCGGTCTCGATTATCAACAACAGAAAAAAAGCTATCGCCGACTTTAACCTTGCGATCACCGGCAAAACTGATAAAAAAACCTCAATCGACGAGACCATTAAACTTTATCGGTCATCTGCAGACGCGGGTTTTGCTGGCGCACAAAATAATTTGGGCGATGCATATGAAAGCGGCGAACACGTTGAAAAAAATAAACAATTCGCGGTTTATTGGTATACCCGAGCGGCTGAACGTGGTGAGCCTACTGGGTACTTAAGCCTTTCAACTATTTTGAGCGACGAATCCCAAGATGAACAGGTACTAATCGAAGCTCTAAAATTTGCCTTACTGGCCGTGCATACGCTGCCAGACGGTCTCAACGCTGCCATCGCGCAATCGACGGCCAGAAAGATACTGGCCATGCTTCCAGAAGCCGCAATCGACCGAGCAATAGACTTAGCCCGTGATTGGGATCCACTCTTTCAAGAAAAAAATCTAATGAGTGATACGACTAGTCATTTTTCAATCACCGAAATGCCTAAACAACAAGCCGGCAACTCAAGAGCCATCAACCTTAAAAACATCATTTCGCAAAGTGTTTCACAGAGCTACGCCAAGCCGACTTCTGCTCAAGGATTTTGGTCGTTATCGTCTAAAGATACGAAACCTAATCGCGGAAAACTCACCTCGCACTCTAGCGCCGCTAAGCCGCAAACTGAACATGGCATACAACTACTGAGTGTCACTAACGAACACACGCTTCACCCAGGCGACCCCAACGCAGAGGTCATTAAGATGAGCTCGCTTTCGCTGATTGATCCATCAAGCTTCAGAGCCATACGAAGTACCGATGACGAAGGGGAAACGAGTGACTATCAGTTTTCTGTACCTCCGAAAGAGACGATGAAAATCAATGAACGGGTTCGTGTCGGAGTTGTTCAGACTAAAGACAAAAATGGTACGGTGACCGAAACTGGTGTGGTTTTTGAAGAATTAAGAATGTCGCTTGAGCAGCTTGGCGCCTTAGAGTTATGTCAGGTCGAACATACAACGAGTGTGATTGATCCCAAAAAAGAGAAGCTAAGCTACGCATGCGACATCTTTCGAGAAAACGAAGCGGCGTCTGGCCAAGTCGAGTTTATCTATGAAGATAACGGAAGATCAGTCTATAAAGTTAGAGTCAAATATGACCCGGCTACAAAAAATTAATCAATACGACGAATGCACGCTAACCTGCACTCAAACCGCTAACCCCGCCAACCACTGCGCAGCATCGCGAATGCCAATTGAACCGTGGTCAACCTCAGCCTTGCACTCTCGAACCAATTGAATCGCCTGCGCTTGCGGCCATTGCTCAGCAAAGCGATTTAAAGCGCGATGCGGCTTTGTATCAGACAACTTGCATTCAATTAAATGTGTCAATGTGTCGCCTTGGCTCAGGCAAAAATCAACTTCGGCATCATCTTTGGTGCGAACGTAGTGCAAATCGACCTCTGCCCCTTGGGTGTCTTGCTGCCATTGCACGTTTTTAAGTAAATGGCACGCCACTAAATTCTCAAACTGAAGCCCTGCATCGCCTAGCACCATCCCAGTGTCATAAAAATAGACTTTTGGCGCTTGCAGCGTGGCACGCGCGATATTGCGATGCCACGGCCGCACCACAAACACAATAAACAGCGACTCTAAGATATCAAGGTATTTACTAACGGTGACCGGCGAGAGATTTAGATCACGCGCCAAAGAGGCAAGAGACAAAGGCGACCCCACCCGCGAACGCAACATCTCGGCAAACAAGCGCATGCTGTTCATTTCTTGCAAGCGCGAGAACTCGAGAACGTCTTCGCGCACCAGACCCGCAAAGTAATCAGTGCGCCAGCGTTGCGCCTGGATGTCGTCAGACGCCAACGCGGGCTCTGGGAAGCCGCCGCGTGAAAGCAGATGCGCAAGCGCAATCTCAGGCGTTGCGAGCGTTGAATCGCACCACTCGCGTACAGAAAGCGGATGCAAGCGCATTCTAAAATAGCGACCTGCTAAAGACTCACCCGCTTGCCGAAAGGTATCCATGCGGGCACTGCCAGTAATTAATAATGACTGACCCGGCGCGCGGCCGTCGTAAGCACCTTTCAGCCAGGTTTTCCAATCGCGCATTTTATGAATTTCGTCAAAGACCAGCAATGGTGCACTTTGACGCCAACTCTGCGACTGAAGCACGGCACGATGCGCTGGGACATCAAAATTTAGGTATTGTCCGCCCTCACACTCACTGAGCAATTGCTGACTGAGGGTCGTCTTACCGACCTGTCTGGGGCCTGTCAGCACCACCATTTTCTTTTGGAGGTCTTGGCGGATTTGAGCGTCTAGATAGCGTTTCATGCGACTATTTTATACAACTTTGGAAAAAAGTCGCGACTTTTTTCCAAAGTAACTCATAAAAGTCGTAATTTACACGACAAGGACTACGTGTCTAACGATTGGTTAGCACTGACCTTGTACGAGCTTTCGCACTGAGCACGATCTGCTCAAAGCTCAGCCACTCATGCGAAACAACCTCAGCACTGTTTCGGCCAAGCACAAACACCCCGCCCTCTTGTCCCGCCAGCTTTTCAAAACCGACAGCCTTGATTAACTGAACCGAGGTCACTTGGCGAAAACGAGCCGAGAGCTCAATACGACGATCGCGCAGAACAGGCGCGGTGTTAGCCACCCAGACACCCTGCTCACCCATCGCCAGCAATAAGTAATCTTGACAAAAAATCATTGCAAAGACGCTTGCCCCAGGTAGCTGCCTTAACAGTTCTTTTCGCTTCGCACGCGCTGCTTTGAGCTTTAGTGCTTTTGGATCAGGCAGGATTTCTTTGCGACGGCTAACCCGAGAGTCAAAAGGTGGAAGCTCTTCTTCGAAGTCATCGTCCTCGTCCTCCTCCTCCCAATC
>CALFXX010000071.1 GCA_937952975.1 uncultured Alcaligenaceae bacterium | reverse complement strand
CGCGACAAAGCACCATCATTGAACGCGCATTAAAGTGAAACACTTCGTCAATCGCCGCATCGCTCGCCTCAGACAACGCAATCCGGCGCATCATGCCACCCACGTTGTTAATCAGTACGTCGATCCGACCAAAACGACGATGCACGTCTTGCACGAGCTGTGTCAACTGACCTGAATCCATCACGTCACAACCAAACGCCTCGGCACGTGAACCCGCAGCTTCAATTTGCGCAACCACTGACAAGGCCGCATCGCGCTGCGAGCGATAGTGCACCGCCACCTGAGCGCCATGGCGACCGAACGCCACGGCTGCCGCTGCTCCAATGCCTGAGCTCGCACCAGTAATCAACACTACTTTATTTTTTAAATCATTCATCTCGAGCTTTATAAATAGTCATGGCTTAGCATTTGAGTAAGGTCATCTTGCTACTTGAGTCGTGCGTGACCGCCTTCAAATAACCAGTCGCGCCCAGGTGCCGCCGCAAATAAGGTTTGAGTGTAGGCATGTGCAGGCGCTGAAAAAATATCAGCGGTTCGGCCGGTTTCAACCACCTCACCCTTTGACATGACCGCAATCCGATCGCACACCTGCGCCGCCACACGCAAATCATGGGTAATAAATAACATGGCCAGGTTCAGTTGATCACGTACCTCATCCAACAAACCAAGTACTTGCGCCTGCACAGACACATCCAGCGCCGACACCGCTTCATCGGCAATCAAGATCTCAGGCTTCATCGCCAGCGATCGTGCTATGCAAATCCGTTGACGCTGCCCACCCGAAAACTCATGCGGAAATCGTTTCAGCATGGCGGGATCGAGCCGCACTAATTTCATAAGCTCGCTTGCGCGCAACCAGGCCTCATGCCGCGTCGCGCCATAATTCATTGGCCCCTCAACAATCGAATCGCCAACGGTGCGACGGGGATTGAGAGAACGATAGGGGTCCTGAAAGACGATCTGCACGCATTGACGCAAGGGCCGCATTTGCCGAGTCGACAACGGTGCGATATCTTGCTGATGCTGAAAGATCGACCCACTCGTTGTAGTAATCAACTTTGCCAGGCAGCGTGCAACGGTGGATTTGCCTGAGCCTGACTCACCCACAATACCCAAGGTCTCGCCACGGCGTAACTCAAGCGTGACCTGATTGACCGCTGGCGTCTGACTATTAGGATAGGTCTTGACCAGACGCTCGGTACGCAAAATCACCTCGCCTCGCACCGCGGCCTCTCGCACGCGTGGGGTCATACTAGGCACCGCCGCAATCAGCATTTGCGTGTACGGGTGCGCAGGTTGCGCCAACACTTGCTGCTTCTGGCCAAACTCAACCAACTCGCCCTGGCGCAATACAGCGACTCGGTCGGCAATCTCAGCCACCACGCCAAAGTCATGTGTGATAAACAACACGCCGGTACCGTGTTCGCGCTGCAAGGTCCGAATCAACGCCAAAATTTGAGCCTGCGTGGTCACGTCGAGTGCCGTGGTAGGCTCGTCCGCAATCAGCAATAACGGTTCTAACACCAAAGCCATCGCAATCATGATGCGCTGCCGTTGGCCACCCGACAATTGATGCGGGTACGAACGCAGCATTCGAGGCGCGTCGGGCAACCCGACCTTTTGAATCATATCGAGCACGCGTACTTGACGCTCTGAGGCAGTCAACGCTGTGTGGGTACGCAAGACCTCATCGATTTGCTCGCCACAAGCAAATACCGGATTCAGCGCCGTCATCGGCTCTTGAAAGATCATTGACATCGTCGTGCAGCGCAATTGGCGCAAGCGCGCTGGCGACATCGTGAGTACGTCTTCACCCTGCAACAAAATCTTACCTGCCGTTGGCACGAGCGCCTTAGCTTGAAGACCCATGATCGTGTGAGCAATCGCGGACTTTCCTGACCCTGACTCGCCCACCAGACAAACAATCTCACCCGGATTGACCGTCAAATTGACCTGCGCAACAGCATGGCTACGGTCTGCCCCGCGGGGTAACGAAATATCTAGCGCTTGTAACTCGAGCACGGGCTGTGTCATAACCGCTTTCTCATACGAGGATCAAGCAAGTCACGCAAACCATCGCCAAACAGATTAACCGCCAACACCGTCAACGCCAAAAACAAACCAGGAAAGAAAATATTGTGCGGCAACATCACAAACATTGCCCGCCCCTCTGCCATGATGTTTCCCCAAGTCGGCGTTTCAGGAGAAATACCGACACCAAGAAAACTCAACACCGCTTCGATCAAAATAGCGTGCGCAGCGATATACGTTGTTTGCACAATCAGCGGTGCAATCGTATTGGGCAGGATATGGCGAACAAGTAACACAGGTGTTGGCGTACCCACCGCAATCGCGGCTTCAACGTAAGGCTCTTCACGCACCGACAACACCACCGCGCGCACCAGCCGGACCACCCGTGGGATTTCAGTGATTGCAATCGCCAAAATCACGGTTGACAAACCAGCATTGAGTAGCGCCACCATCGACAGTGCGAGCAAAATAGCCGGTATGGCCATGAGCCCATCCATGACGCGCATCACGATGGCGTCCAGCCAACGGAAATAACCGGCTAATAACCCCAATAACAGACCAACGAGCGCACTCATCACCGCGACCGTGGCACCAATTAATAACGACACCCGTGCGCCAAACACCACACGACTATAGATGTCACGCCCAAGAGAATCAGTGCCCATCAAATGTACGAATTTAATTTTATTGCCGTCATCGTCGCGCAAGGTCGATTCGTAACCTGGCAACTTGTTGCGCACGCTCGGGTTGATGTCATCGGGGCTCATCGTATGTAAAAACGGCGCGGCCAAACCGATCAGCAGCACGCACAGCAAAATCCCCGCGCCAATCATCACGCTTGGACTTCGCATGAGCGTGCGCCAGACCGTGACGCGACCCGAGGATTCTGTGACCGCACTCAATACCGTATCCTCGGATCAAACAAGGTATAAGACAGATCAATGAGCAAGTTAATCATCACGGACGTCAAAGAAAACAACAAGACAAGAGCTTGGACAGTTGGAAAATCGCGCGCTAGCACGGCGTCAACAGTGAGCCGGCCCAACCCCGGAATACTAAAGACACTTTCTGTCACCACTACACCACCGATGAGCAAGGCGATGCCGATGCCGATCACCGTCACAATCGGCACGGCCGCATTACGCAAAGCATGGCGCATCAACACAATCTGATTGGTCAAGCCTTTAGCGTGCGCGGTACGAATGTAATCCTCACCCAACACCTCTTGAACGCTGGTACGGGTGATTCGGGCGATCAAGGCGCAATACACAGCAGACAGCGCAAAGCACGGCAACAATAGCTTTTGTAGCCACCCCCAAAAACCCTCAGATAAGCGCTGATAGCCTTGCACAGGTAGCCAGCTGAGCTCAATCGAAAACACATACATCAAGAGATAACCGATCACAAAGACGGGTATCGAAAATCCCAGCACCGCCAATCCCATCACAACGCGATCGATCCAAGTCCCGGTGTAATAGGCCGCCAGGACGCCCAGCGGCACCGCAATCAGCACCGACATGATGATGGTGCATAGCGCGAGCGACAGCGTGGGTTCAAGTCGGTCAAGAATGAGCTCTGACACTTGCTTTTTAAAGAAAAACGACTCGCCGAGATTTCCGGTAGACACTTTGGCTAGCCAAGCTCCAAATTGCACCAACACTGGCTGATCCAGGCCAAGCTTGACGCGAATATCTTGGATCTGTTCAGTGGTGGCGTTATCGCCCGCAATGATGGCGGCTGGGTCGGCTGCGCTTAAACGCAGCATCAAAAATACCAGCACAACCACCATCACCATGACTGGCACGGTGGCAGCGATACGCTTTGTAATGTAACGAAACACGGCTTAATAATCCGTCACTTACCGGTCTTCGTGAGATTCCAGAACACAGGCGCTGGCGCTTCAATCAGACCGCTTAAGCTCTTGCGTGCAACCATAGGCTGATACCACTGGCCCAACGGAATGTAGACAGGATATTCGATCGCGCGCAGCTGCACGGCTTCGGCAAGCGCCTTTTGTTTGGCCAGATCTGTTTCACGCGAGAAATCGCTTCGCAATTTTTCAATTTGCGCATCGCACGGCCAACCAAAAGTCGTCTTTTCACAGGCGGCGTTAAGGTAACTGGACTCAAGCGGGTTGAGCACATTATTGGTCGACGTAATGGTGAGATTCCAGCCACCTTTTGCCACGGGATCTTTTTTGGCTCGCCGAACAACCACCGACTGCCAGTCCATTGACTGCATATCAACTTTGAAGCCTGCTTTTTCAAGCAAAGATTTTGCAACCGGTGCAAGATTGGCATACACGTGGCGATCGGTAGAATGCAACAACACAATTGGCGTGCCGTCGTAACCCGACTCTTTCACAAGTTCACGCGCTTTTTTGAAATTCGATTCAAGCAAAGCCTCCGTCCCTTTTGTGGTGCCCATCGGCGTGCCGCAAAAGAACATCGACTTACAAACTTTGTAGTAGTCAGGGTCGCCAATGACTGCCTTCAAAAAATCTTCTTGATTAAAGGCATACCAAAGAGCCTGCCGCGCTTTGACATTGTCGAACGGCTTGTTGAGCGAGTTAAATCTAAACACATACTGATTACCCATCGAACTCCAGTCACTGAACTGAATATTGGAGTTCTTTTTTAGCATCGGCAACAGATCGTGTGAAGGCTGCTCGATGATGTCGATTTCTCCGGCCAACAGCGCACTCACCGCAGTTTGCTGATCGGCGATTGCAAGCCATTCAACCCGATCAACCTTTACAACCTTACCGCCTGCCATCGCTGAAGCTGGTTCAGTACGAGGCTTGTATTGCGCAAATTTTTCGTACACTACCTTACTGCTAGGTTTCCATTCATTGGTTTTGAATACAAAAGGACCTGAGCCAATGTAATCAGAAATTTGCTCTTGCGGACTGACGTCGGCAACGCGCTTAGGCATCATAAAGGCGGTGCCCGAAGCGCGACTCAAGCCGATCATCACCGCCGCAGTCGGCTCTTTTAAAATAATTTTGAACGTCTTTTGATCAACGACTGCAAAGTCTTTGACATAAGCCATCATTTCTTGACCAACCACATCACGGGCCGCCCAACGTTTGATCGACGCAATGCAATCCTCTGAGGTCACTGGCTGACCGTCATGCCATAACAAACCCTCACGTAGGGTCATGGTGTAGACCGTTTTATCTTCGCTGAGTTGGTACGTATCGATCATTTGCGGCTGTACCGCACCCTGTGCATCAGTTGCAAACAGGGTGTCATAGATCATATAGCCATGATTGCGCGAGATATACGCTGTCGTCCAGACAGGATCAACAATTTTTAAGTCAGAGTGCATCACGGCACGCACGACCGTTTGCGACTGCGCGAGTAAGTCGCGATGAGTCGCCAGAGTCCCTAGGCCCGCAATCAATAACGATACAAACAAGCAAGCTCGGTGCAATGTCTTCATGTTCATGATGCCAGTCCCCAACAGTTATTATTTTTTAAAGCACGCCCTGCTCAATCAAGTCTTGGATCTCTGTTTCTGAATATCCCAACATCTGCGTCAGCACATGCACGTTGTCTTCACCATAACCGGGCGCACCGCGATCAATCACGCCACCAGCATAGGCGGGGGTTGCACTCATTTTGACCGGAAACTCGTTAACAGGCCAACGACCAATTTTGGTGCCGGTCACCTCAGTCAACCACTCAAGCTCTTTTAATTGAGGATCAGTATCGTAACGATCCGCTGCCGTCTGGCAGACGCCGGCTGGCACGCCGGCAGCCTGTAGGCGCGCCATGCACTCACTCGCATCCTGAGTCACCGCCCAAGCGCTGATTTTTTCGTCAAGGGCGTCTTGATTTTGCAGACGCAAGGCCAACGTACTGAAGCGTAGATCCCATTGCAACTCGGTCAGACCGGTTTCGCGCACCAAGGCGTTCCACTCAACGTCATCAAAACAAGCAATCGCAAGCCAGCGATCGTCGCCCTCGCAACGGTAGGCGCCGTGAGGTGCCGCGGGTTTATAGGGTGAGCGATTACCGTAACGCGTCCACTCCTTACCGTTCGCCGACCAGTCCAACACCGCGGTTGCTGTTTGATAAATGCCAGCTTCGCACTGCGAGGCATCAATCCATTGCCCCTCACCGGTGCGGTTGCGGTGGTAAAGCGCACCGAGCGTCGCTAACGCAAAACCATACGCGCCAATCCAGTCAAGGTACGAATAGCCCCAACCAGCCGGCATTGCCGGATCAGGACGACCAGACATTTCTGTTGTGCCTGCGAACGAAGCCGCCACTGGGCCAACGGTACGGAAGCGCCCATACTTACCAATGCCACCCATACCCGATTGCTGCACGTAAATAATGTCTGACTTAAGCGACTTAAGTACCCCATAGCCCAGACCTAAACGCTCCAGAACCCCTGGAGAAAACCCTTCAGCAACGATATCTGACTGACGTGCAAGTTCTTTCGCGATGGCCAGGCCTTTGGGATGTCGAATATTCAACGACATACCGCGCTTGCCAGCGTTTTTATTGTTGAACTGCCCACCCATGTCTGAATCAGTCACGCCCGGCAAAGGCGCGGTCGCAACCTCGCGTGCCGCACGACCACCCACCGGCGACATTGCAGCCAACCGAGTGTCTGGATTTTCTTTCCACTCGACCTTGATACTTTCAGCACCCAGCGCGGCAAGAATACGTGTCCCACCAGCTGAAGCCAGAAACCAAGAAAAATCTAAAATCTTGACGCCTTGTAAGGCAAAGGGTGCGCCACGCGCTGAAATATTTTTGACTGTGGGCCGGTACTTGAAAGTTTTATCAGCGGCCTGAGCCCGAACGGTATCTGCATTTTTAGGCGCAGCGATCAACTGGCTAAGCTCTGCATTATGCTGGCCCAGCAACGGTGCCCGCTTACCTGCTTGCCAGGCCGTCGCAGTACTCAGCCATTTGCTGGTTGGGTAACGCAACGCACGGCCAAGTTCAGGGTGATCGATGTCAGTAAATGAATGACGTAACAGCCAATGCTCGTCTAAGGCATTTTCATGCGGCTTGCGCACAGGCGCCCACAACAAGCCCGCGTCTTGCGCTTCGCGCCACGGCAAATCTTTATAGTCATACGAGCCAACAAAATCACGAATCACTTCGAGCATGCGCACGGTTTCGGCGTCCATCCCAGCAGAGCCGGGCGTGCTGCGTGCCTTCAGGTCAGCGTTCGCCGACGGCGCTTGTAAATCAGCTGCTTTGCCATAACGATCCAAGAACGGCACGAGTTTCGCCTTATCGCGCGCCGAAACACCCCAGGTCATATTCCAGCGCTTATCTTTGGTCGCACTGACGTTAGGGATGGGGGTTGGCTTTTCAACTGCATGCCGAGCAGTCTGGCGATACAGTGGCGCCCGCCGCATGACCCACGACATCACATCAAGCTCGGTATTTTTTGCGACGGCCTCGTGCACCGCACATGATAGGTCTTGTCCTTCACCTGTTGATTGGCGTGTAATCAAAGCGGCCACCACCGCTGCAGCCATTTGTTCAGCCGCGATGTGGTACGCATGCCATACCTGAGGAGCGACAGGCGGATGCTCGTAATGACCATCGGCATTACGGTCGTAGCCGCAACACATCATCACGCCACCCAGCGCTAGATGAATGAGATCTGAACCTTTAAAATCTTTCCAAGGGCCTGTATCTCCAAAAGGGGTGATACGCGCGGTAATGAGCGTTGGAAATAATTTGTTTAACGACTGCGCAGGCTTAAGCTCTGACAAAAACTGACCGCAAGTGCTGTCTAAAAACACATCTGCCGTACTTAACAGTTCTAAAAATGCGGCGCGACCGTCTGCGGTACTGACATCGAGTTGTAGCGATTTTTTACCGCGGTTGTAGGCGCAAAAGAAAATCGACTTCTCGGGATCAGGCTGCTCACCCAGGTAAGGGCCAATATTGCGTGTCGGACTACCGGCAGCCGATTCAATTTTGATGACTTCAGCGCCCAATCCAGCCAACAACAGGCCACAATATTCGCCTAACTCATCGGCAACTTCAATCACACGCAAGCCGGCCAACATTCCAGGCTTATCTTGCGGGTTAGCGAATAACTCGGCGGCAATAACGGGCGACTGCGACATAACGTTGTCCTCTGTTTTGTCTCAAGGCGAACAACCTTTGTACAGGGTTCTGACCTTGTTTCTATTTATTTTGATCACTAGCATCATGCCCCACAAAATGGGTATCATGCAACAGCGCCGTGTGTTTGATCCCGGCGTCGGCCACTGGTGCACCCAGACATCAGAGCTTTAACGCCAAAGGACATCGCTGTGAATGAACTACACGCGCTAAAAAACAAAATCGCAGTCGTCGGAATCGGTAATACGGCCTATGGCGACTTCCCCTTAATCAGTGACTATGGCCTGGGCGCACAGGCATTTAAATCTGCAATCTCAGATTGTGGACTTGCTAAAGACGAAATTGACGGTCTGTTGGTGTGTCGCGTGCCGTCTTATGCCCGGATGGGTGAAGTACTTGGCCTGAACCCACGCTGGACCATGACCCTGCCCGGCCATGGCCGTATGTCAGGCATGTCGATTATCGAAGCCATGTTGGCGCTTGAAACCGGTGCCGCAAAATACGTCGCCTTGATTTATACCAACATCGGCCGCTCGCGCCGCGTGAACTATGGCGGCGAAGACGCCTCGAGCTTCTGGAACCCCTGGGGGTTTACATCGCCCGGTGCCGCACACGCCATGATGTTTAGGATGCATATGGCCAAATACGGCACGACGACGCGTCAACTTTCTGAGGTATCGGTGGCCTTTCGTAAGCACGCCTTGCTGAACCCGAACGCCGTCATGAAAAAGCCAATCACCTCTGACGATCACGCAAGTGCCAGACGCATCACAGAGCCTTTAGGTCTGCTTGATTACTGCCTGATCAACGACGGAGCAGTGTGCATGATCCTGACCACAGCGGATCGCGCCAAAGACTTAGCAAAGCCACCCGTACTCATCTCCGGTGTCGGCGCGCGCGACGCCTTCGAACGCAGCGCGATTTCAAATTTTGATCAAGACTTTTGGTACAAAGAAATCAAAGAGGCCGGTACGCAAGCCTTTGAAATGGCTGGCGTCACACACGACGATGTCGATGCCTTGATGTGTTACGACAACTTTAGCCCGACCGTGTTGTTTAGCCTTGAAGGCTTGGGCTATTGCGGGCAGGGTGAGTCTGGCGCCTACGTCGAAGGCGGCACCCTACAGCTCGGTAATAAACTGCCCACCAATACCGACGGTGGTCATCTTTCAAATTCGTACATGCAAGGTTGGGGCTTAAATGTCGAAGCCGTACGCCAAATACGCGGCGAATGCGGCGCACGACAAGTGGCAGATTGCAACGTTGTGCAATACATCGCCTCAACCCCTTGCACCCGTTCAATCATTTACACAAAAGGCTAAATCATGACAACTCATACCTATGACAAGCCATTACCCATCATTGATGAACTGACAAAGCCTTTCTGGGATCACGCTCTTGAACACCGCCTATCGGTTCAAGCCTGTACCCACTGCCGCCACCTACAGTTTCCGCCCAGCCCCGTATGCCCCAAGTGCCTGTCAGACGAACAAGAGTGGCTCGTCGTCAGCGGCCAGGCCACCCTCTTATCCTGGGTCAAGTTTCATCGCGCCTATTGGGATGGTTTCATGCAAGACATCCCCTACGACGCCTGCCTGGTACAACTAAAAGAAGGCCCGATCATGGTGAGCAATTTCAGCGGCCCCACCCCCGACAACGTTCACGTCGGCATGCCACTCAAAGTCACCTTCGAACACGTCACACCAGAAGTCGCCCTCAGCCGCTTCACCCCAGCCTAAAACACCCGAGGCAATCCCCAACCTCAAGCACTTTGAACACCGAGGCAATCCTCAACCCCTAGCCCTTTGATCAACCCGAAGCCGCGTATTTTTTGCTCAGCCAAAAAATCACCGGTTCGGGGCGGGCAAAGTGCGGGCGCAAGAAGATTGCTTAAGCAGCGCGACTCCCCCCCGCCCCAGCTCCAGCCGCCTCAAACTCAGCCAGCAACCTCGCACGGACAGCTTGAGCCCGCACCAACGCAGCCTCTTTCACATGCCCATACCCCCGAATCTCTTCAGGGATACCAGCCACTTCAACGGCCTTTTCAAGAGACCCCCGCGAAAGCTTACCGAGCATCGCCAGCACCGTCTCACGATACTCAACAATTAAAGCTCGTTCAGCACGCCTTTCAGCCGCATACCCAAACACATCCATCCGAGTACCCCGCAGCACTTTGAGCTTTGCTAAAAGCCTGAACGCCACTAACATCCGAGGCCCAAACTTAGCCTTCATCAGATGCCCCTTGCCATCGCGCTTCGCGAACAGCGGTGGCGCCAAATGAAAGTGCACAGACCAGTCACCCTCAAACTGCTCCTCTAGGCCGCGCAGAAACTCGCCATCGGTATAGAGCCGTGCCACCTCGTACTCATCTTTATAAGCCATCAGCTTGAAGAGATAGCGCGCAACCGCCAGCGTCAAGCGCTGGGTACCGCAAGCCTGCATTTCAGCGTCCGACACCGCGTTCACAAACGACACATACTCTGCCGCATAGGCCTCATTTTGATACTCACGCAAGAAAGCAGCCCGATGTTCGCGCACTTGTTCAAGCTCAGTACCTGCGCGTTTAAACTCAACCACGGTCGCACCGTGCGGGGCAATTAGAGCCGCCTCGTGCCCTGCGCCAAGCAAACGAGTCACTAACTGCGGTTCGTGCGCAGCGCGACGCCCCCAATTGAACGCTTCGAGATTCTTTTTAACCTGCACAGCATTTAGAACAATCGCTTGCTCAAGCGAGCGATGATGCAAAGGAATCCAGCCCTGCTGATAAGCAAACCCCATCAAGAGCGGGTTTGCGTACACGGCATCACCCAGCAATTTAACTGCGATTTCAGAGGCATCCACACTTTGAATGCGACCTTCACCGCACGCTTGCTCAAGTTCTTGCCTCAACTCACGCGCTGCGAGCGTCCAATTAGGGTTGCCAATAAAAGCCGCTGTTGGCGCAACATCTGCGTTGAGCAACATTCGAGTGTGCGCCGGACGCATCCGCGTCACCGCCTCAACGCTTGAACCCACCACCAAATCAGCACCCAAGACCAAGTCGGCCTGACCCATCGCAATACGCGTATTCAAAATATCTGCAGCAGTCGGCGCAATGATCGCGTGCGAAAACACCGCTCCACCCTTCTGCGCTAAGCCCGCCATATCAAGTACCGATCCGGCTTTGCCCTCGAGATGAGCAGCCATCCCCAGTAACTGACCAATCGTCACGACACCCGTACCGCCCACTCCCGCAACAAAAATACCGTATGAGCCAGTCAGTTCAATCTGCTCAGGATCTGGCAGTGCGTTTGCCTCAGGCTCGCTCACCTCGACCAGCTTTGGTCGACGTAATTGCCCACCCTCAACGGTCACTAGGCTGGGACAAAAACCCTTCAGGCAAGAAAAGTCTTTATTGCAGCTTGATTGATTAATCACACGCTTACGACCCAGCTCTGTTTCAAGCGGCTCGATGGATAAGCAGTTTGATTGTGTCGAACAGTCGCCACAGCCCTCGCAGACGCGTTGATTAATCACGACGCGACGCGCAGGATCAGGATAGGCGCCACGCTTGCGACGACGGCGCTTTTCGGTGGCACACGTTTGATCGTAGATCAGGGCAGTCACCCCAACGACTTCGCGCAATTCTTTTTGGAGTCGATCAAGTTCATCGCGATGCACGACCGGCACACCAACAGGCAGACTAGGCATCTGCGCATATTTTTCAGGCTCGTCAGTCACGACCACGACCCTGCCCACACCTTCGGCGAGCACCTGAGCCGCCATCATCGGCACGGTGATCTGACCATCGACTGGCTGGCCACCCGTCATCGCGACAGCATCGTTAAATAAAATCTTGTAGGTGATATTGACGTTTGCGGTCACCGCAGCACGAATCGCCAACAAACCTGAATGAAAATACGTGCCGTCACCCAAGTTGACGAACACATGGTTTTCGTTTGTAAACGGAGCTTGTCCGATCCAAGGTGCGCCTTCGCCCCCCATCTGCGTAAAGACATGTGTGCTGCGATCCATCCACAACGCCATGTAGTGACAACCAATCCCCGCCATGGCACGCGAACCCTCTGGCACACGCGTCGAGGTATTGTGCGGACAGCCCGAGCAAAACCAAGGCTTTCGTTCAGCCACCACCCTAGGGCGTGCCAACTCAAGTTCACGCGCAGCGATAAATGCTAAGCGGGCTTCAATCTGTGCGCGAACCTGCGCGGGTAACTCTAGGCGCAGCAAGCGCGTAGCAATTGCACGCGCCACCATTGACGGAGAAAATTCGTAATGGGCCGGCAGCAACCATGGGCTTTGAGGTACCGCCCACTCGCCACCATCCTTATCGTCAAATTTGCCAACCACGCGCGGGATTTTTTTACCACGCCCGATCCAACCAAAGAGCTCTTCTTTTACCTGATACTCGAGCATCTGCCGCTTCTCTTCGACGACCAAGATCTCGTCAAGATTTTCTGCAAAGCTGAGCAAGCCAGTCGACTCGAGGGGCCAAACCATGCCAACTTTGAAGAGCCGCACGCCGATTTGTTGACACACTTCTGGCGTCAAACCTAGATCGAGCAAGGCCTGCGTCGTATCTAAATACGCCTTGCCTGACGTAATAATGCCAAATCGCGCTTGCGCATCCGGTACCGACCACAACTGACGATTCAAACCGTTAGCTCGAGCAAAGGCCAGCGCAGCATACAGTTTTTGGTCAAGCAGACGCGCCTCTTGCGCAAGCGGCGTATCACCTAGGCGGATATTCAACCCACCTTCTGGCAGAGAAAAATCTTGCGGGATGTTGACCTGAACGCGCTCAGGATCCACGTCAACTGTCGCCGAAACTTCGACAATATCAGTAATGCATTTCATCCCCACCCACAGACCCGCGTAACGACTCATTGCCCAGCCCAGCACCCCATAGTCGAGGATCTCTTGCACGCTAGACGGAAACAAAACGGGGATACCGCAAGCCTTCAAAATATGGTCGCTTTGATGAGGCAAGGTCGACGACTTTGCCGAATGATCATCGCCTGCAACGACCAGCACGCCGCCTAGCGGGGAGGTGCCAGCAGCGTTAGCATGCTTGAACACGTCTCCGCAGCGATCAACGCCGGGGCCCTTGCCGTACCAAAGTCCAAAAACGCCATCATATTTGGCACCTTCAAACATATTGACCTGCTGCGAACCCCATACAGAGGTCGCGGCCAAATCCTCATTCACCCCGGGCTGAAACACCACATGGTGTTGTTTCAGTCGCTCGGCGGCCTTCCAGAGGTTTTGGTCCAGACCGCCTAGCGGCGAACCTCGGTAGCCAGAAATAAACCCTGCGGTGTTGAACCCGTCACGCTCATCGCGAACACGTTGGTTCATCGGTAAGCGCACGAGAGCATGCACTCCGCTGAGCCACGCGCGACCTGAGGCAAGATCGTATTTGTCGTCTAACTTAACTGCATTTAAGGCCTGCAACTGCTGATCTGAAAACGGCGCATTCATTTATCTCGACTCCTTGTGAGTAGTGTGGCCCGTTGCGATTGACGTCGATCGCTCTTGTGAAGAAACTTAGTCAACCTCGGGTCAAGGGTATAAGGCTCAGGGCTACGTCTTATTTCAGTGACGTCAGCTCTGTTTTAACCTTGTCTGCGCGCTGCGGCAAGTCCCGTCTGACACAGGCATAATGCAACGCTAATACCTTCGCGCCAAAGAGCGCTGATGTGACAAAAGAGAAATGATGAAAATCGCCCCTCGCTTAGTAGCGTGGCAACGCAAGCACGGCCGCCATGGCCTACCTTGGCAAAACACGCGCGACCCCTATCGGGTGTGGCTCTCTGAGATCATGTTGCAACAAACTCAGGTCGCTGCTGTGCTCGATTACTACCAGCGATTTTTAAGCAAATTTCCAACGGTCAAGGCATTAGCTGAAGCGCCCGCCGACCAAGTCATGGCGCAGTGGGCGGGCTTGGGGTATTACGCCCGTGCCCGTAACCTGCACGCCTGCGCCAAACAAGTCATGAGCCTCTGGCAAGGAAAATTTCCACCCGACGCAGCCGCACTAGCCACCCTGCCTGGCATCGGCCCATCGACTGCGGCTGCGATCGCTGCCTTTTGCTATGGAGAGCGCGCAGCGATACTCGACGGCAACGTTAAACGTGTTTTAGCGCGACTATTTGCGATAGAGGGTGATCCAACTAGCCGGCCTATTGAATTGCAGCTATGGTCAAAGGCGCGCGACCTCGTCCCATCGGTAAGCGCCTGTGCACAAGACCCTGACGCCATGTCGGCCTATACCCAAGGCTTAATGGATCTTGGTGCGACAGTCTGCACCCGCAGTCGCCCTCAATGCTCAGTCTGCCCTTTTAAAAAAGACTGTCTGGCTTTTCAGCAAGGGCGATGCGACGAAGTACCTTGGCCACGTGCTCGCAAAGTATTGCCTGAGCGCAGCACCGCAGTGTTAATTGCGCACCAGGCGGGCTATGTCCTGCTCATTCAGCGTCCAACAACAGGGATTTGGGGAGGCCTTTGGAGCCTACCCGAGTGTGATTACGAACTCGAACCGACCACTGCGTGTCAACAACTTGGGCTAGCGGCCAAAGCAACTGAGACGCTCGCTGAGTTTTTACACGTTTTTACCCATTATCGACTGACCATTCGCCCGCATCTCGTACAGGTTGAACAAAGCGCTCACGCGCGCGCCGAAAAAGCGGACCTCTTGCCTAAAGACTGTGAGTGGGTCTCGATCAAAACCCTTCATGAACGCGGATTGCCCGCACCCGTGCGCAAGCTATTGGACGGGCTGCTCGCTGCACACTTGCTTGCTTAGAGTTAGGGCTGAGGCGGCCGGTACTTGCTAATACTCATCAAGATGCCACACGCGATCCCGAGCGTCAACAAAGCAGTACCGCCGTAACTCAAAAACGGCAGAGGGACGCCTACAACCGGCAGAATGCCTGTCACCATCCCCACATTCACAAATACATAAATGAAGAGCACCATGGTGAGCGCCCCTGCGAGCAACCGCTCACCATGCTGAGGAGCATTCATCGCGATCGCCAAGCCTCTAAAAAGCAATAGTAAGTACAGCACCAGCAACGTCACCCCGCCGTACAAACCAAATTCTTCAGCAAACACGGCAAAGATAAAGTCAGTTGTTCGCTCAGGGATAAAGTCTAGGTGGGTTTGGGTGCCATTCATATAACCTTTACCGTATACGCCGCCGGAACCGACCGCAATCGTCGATTGAATTGTATGAAAACCTTTGCCCAACGGATCGGTACTCGGGTCAAGCAGCGTACAAATTCGATGCTTTTGATAGTCGTGCAGAACTACCCAATCAAAATCATCATCACATAATTGGTCTTGGTTGACATAGATCGTACCGATACCAATCGCGCCAATTAACATCACCGGGATCAAAAATTTGAAAGATATCCCAGCAAAATAAATCACAAAAAAACCGGCGCCAAAGACAAGTATGGCAGTGCCCAAATCGGGTTGTTTCACGATCAACAAAAACGGCACCAACAACAATGCGCTTGCAACGCACAAATCTAAAAACTTCATCGGGCCTTCACGACTGTGAAAATACCAAGCCAGCATCAGCGGCACAGCAATTTTCATCATTTCAGAAGGCTGGATGCGTGTGATGCCCAAATTTAACCAGCGCGTCGCCCCTTTGCTGGTTTCACCTACAAACATCACAGCTAAAAGCAAAATGACACCCAGCACATAAAACGGCACCGCAAGTTTTAAAATCAAATGCGGTGGCGTCACTGCAACAATCCACATCGCGACAAATGCAACGTAAAAATTACGCGCCTGATCTGCAAAACGAGCATCGGTGCCACCTACGGCAGAATGCATCACCACCATTCCGACCGCTGCGAGCAACAACAAAATTAGCATTAACGGCCAATCGATCGAAGTGAGGCAGCGAAACACCATTCTAAAAATAATTTTCATGGCGTCGGCCTCGCTGCAAGCGTTGCACGGGACGCCTCAGGCACAACTGTCTCAGTACGTCGGGTAGGTGGCGTGCCGCTCGGTAACGGTTTGGATTTTAGATCACGCAACAGCCAGGCATCGAAGACCTTGCGCACAATGGGTGCAGCAACGCTCCCGCCCCAGCCTGCGTTTTCAACAATCACCGCAATCGCAATTTTTGGCTGATTAAGCGGTGCAAAAGCCATAAACAGCGAATGGTCACGCAAACGCTCATCAATCGAACTGCTTTGATATTTAGCTCCACGCAAGCTGTACACCTGAGCGGTACCAGTTTTACCAGCCGTTGTGTAGGGCGCACCAACAAACGCTCCTGCCGCAGTACCCGATACAGTGACCTCAGCTAACGCGCGTTTAACAACTTGGAGATTTTCTTTTTTTAAAGGGATTTTGTGAGCGGCCTCGACCACAGTCTGAACTTGTTCATCGGTACGTGGATTTTTAATGGTGCGCACCAGATGTGGCTTCATATAAACGCCATCGTTCGCCAGCACGGCCGTTGCCTGTGCCAGTTGCATCAGCGTAAAGGCGTTATAGCCTTGCCCCACAGCAATCGATATTGTCTCGCCTGCGTACCATCGTTGTTGTTCGCGATTTTTATACGCCCCACGCTTCCAGTCTGTCGAAGGTAAGACCCCGCGTCGCTCGCCCTCGATGTCAATACCCGTAAGTTGGCCAAACCCGAAGGGCTTCATGAAATCATGTAGATTGTTCACCCCGATTTCAGGGCCAAGAGAATAAAAATACGTATCCGATGACACGACAAGCGCACGATGCATATCCAGCGTACCAAAAGCCGTCGAGCCAGAGTTTCTGAATCGCTGCCCACCAAATTCAAAGTATCCGGGGTCTGAAATCAAATCGGTCGCTCGTCGCTTATTTAACTCAAGGGCCGCCAAGGCCACAAAAGGTTTGTACGTCGAGCCGATTGGATAAGTGCCATATACGGGTCGGTTAATCAGTGGATGATCGGGTGATTCGTTCAACAATCGCCAGCTTTCAACATCAATCCCATCAATAAAGAGATTTGGATCAAAAGATGGCTGCGAGACAAACGCCAACACATCACCCGTTGCTGGCTCAATCGCCACCAGTGCGCCACGCAGGTCTTTGAAGGCCTCTTCGGCAACGCGTTGTAAGCCCATATCCAGCGACAACACCAAATTCGAACCTGGCGTTGGATCCACACGTCTGAGTACTCGCACCGGCTTGCCACGCGAGGTGACCTCTAGCTCTTCAAGACCCGCCTTTCCATGTAAAGCTGCCTCGTAGGTTTTTTCAATGCCTTTTTTACCAATGATATTAGTGCCGCGGTAGTTCCCGCTTTCACCACGCTCTTCGAGCGCAGCAACATCATTTTCTGAAATACGACCGACATAACCAACAACGTGTCCGGCAGATTTACCCTGCGGATATTCGCGGACCCAGCGCGCTCGCAACTCCACGCCAGTAAAACGCAAAGCATTCGCCGAAAAAAATGCGGCCTCTGTTTCATTTAAATTATTACGCAACACAATACTGGCATACTTGCCTGATTCAGCGGCACGTCTTTTGAAGCGTCGCTGATCAGCCGCACTGACAAATACAATTGGGGTGAGTGCCTCGAATAGTTCATCGATATTGCCTGCCCGAGCGGGTACGACCTCAAGCGTATAACTCAAATAGTTTCGCGCAAGGATTTCTCCGTTTCGGTCGACGATTTCGCCGCGACGCGGCGCGATCGGCACCACCGCCAAGCGATTGCTATCTGCTCGGGCAGACAAGCCCTCGTACCGATCAACCTGCAACACCCAAAAGCGTAAAGACAGTAAACCAAAACAGCACAGCGCAAACAACCCCGCCACGACAACGCGCAGCGTAAAGTTATTTTTTTGTTGCTGATCGTTTTTCTTAAAATCGAACATGTCTGCCTGGCTTTAGCCCGTCGTCGTCTCAGGGTCTTGCAGTCGATGCTGAGGCAAAAGCAACAGCCATGCAATCAAAGGCCAAAGCGCCGCAGTCAAGAGCGCCGCAACCAACCACGACCAACCAGGCCACGCACTCACCAGAAAAGCGCCCAGCAACGCGCCAATCGCTTTAATCACGACGAGCAGAGGTAACAAATGCAGCGCTTGACTCACCAGTTCAAATCGCAACAGGCGCCGCTGTAGTGACTGCGCCCCAAACACTGTGAGCGTATAAGTCAGCGCCTGCAAGCCCAGCGGGCCAACATCGTGCACATCCATCGCCAACCCAAAAACAAAGGCCGTCAATAAACCGACACGGCGCGCGTCGTGCAACGACCAGAATAGGATGACTAGCAACAGAAGGTCAGGCGACATAGGCCAAGCGCGCCAGGGCAACAAAGACAGCAGCCAAACGCCAAGCAGGGTCGCCCACACAAAACCCAAACTGGCCGCGTGGTCGATTGGATTTGGCCCCACTGGGCGTGGCAAAGGCACAGGGGGCGGAGAGCCCCCTGTGCGGGAGGACCGTGTGGCCTTACTTCGATTTAGTGCCTGCACGAGGAACCTCCTTTGAGGTAGCCGGCTTGAGTGCACTGGCTGCTAGGTCGGGCTCGATGGGTACTTGCAAGACCAAAAATTGTCGGTAGCGCTCTGGGTGCGAGGACGGCAACGCTTCGGCGCGCGCGAAGCCTGAAGCTGAACTGCGCTGAACCTGGTCGATACGTCCGACCGAAAGCCCCGGAGGAAACACCCCGCCTACTCCACTGGTGACCAGCACGTCTCCCTCGCGAATATCTGCATCGGACGAAAAATAGCGAACTTCGACCTTGCCAGGAGTCGTTGAGCCAAAGGCGATCAAGCGCAAACCATTTCGTAACACCTGTACCGGAATCGAAATAATCTCGTCCGTCAACATGGCAGCCTCTGAAGTCATCGGCGACACGCGTGTGATCTGGCCCACCACGCCTCCTTCATCAAGGATAGGCATTCCTACTGAGATGCCGGCGCGACTGCCCTTATTAAAGACCAGCCTGCGGCTAAACGTATTCGCCGGTTCATACAAGACCTCGACCACCACGCTCGGGTGCTCGGCCGCTTTTTCAAACACCCCGAGTAAGCGACGCAACTGCGCATTTTCAGCACCCAATAATGCGGCGTTGGTCGTCACCTGAGCCAATTCGATTCGCTGTCTTTGCAGCGCCTCAGTTTCAGACTTAATCAAGGCTGCAGCATCAAACCAGTCGTTGCTGATTGAAATCATGTCGCGCGGAAACATGACAAAACGTTGAAACGGGTAGAGCGCTGCTGAAAATAGCTCACGCACTGGGTTCGTGCTTTTGTAAGTCGCGTCAGTAAACAACAACGCGAACGCCACCAGCACGAGCAGAGTCAGTTTGACTTCAGCGGCTGGTCCGCGTCGAAAAAGCCGAAGAGTGGCGGGTCGTTGCATGATGGCTCGGTACTTAATCACTCACCACTTGGGCACAGTCAGCCGCTGCGGTGCGGGTTTCGTGCAGACGCCAACCGTGGCGCCTCAGCGCCCGTCGATGCACCGCACGACTAGTCGTCAATAAAAATAGCACCAAGTTTTTCAAGATGCTCAAGGGCATCGCCACACCCACGCACCACGCACGTCAAGGGATCGTCAGCCACAATCACAGGCAAGCCGGTTTCTTCTTGCAACAACCGATCAAGGTCACGCAATAACGCGCCGCCGCCGGTTAACGAGATCCCTTTGTCGGTGATATCTGCGCCAAGTTCGGGCGGAGTGTTTTCGAGTGCAATCTTGACCGCCGAAACGATTTGGTTCAGCGGATCAGTCAGGGACTCGAGAATTTCGTTGGAAGAGACCGTGAAACTGCGCGGAACCCCCTCTGCTAGATTGCGTCCCTTTACCTCGATCTCGCGGACCTCAGAGCCAGGGAAAGCAGACCCGATCTGCTTTTTGATGTGCTCAGCAGTTGGCTCACCAATCAGCATGCCGTAGTTACGACGAATGTAATTCACGATCGCTTCGTCAAACTTATCACCGCCCACTCGGACCGAGCCTTTGTAGACCATACCGCCAAGCGAAATCACCGCCACTTCGGTCGTGCCGCCACCAATATCAACCACCATTGAGCCGCTCGCGTCTGATACGTTCAGACCAGCGCCAATCGCGGCAGCCATCGGCTCTTCGATCAGGTAGACCTGACTGGCGCCAGCGCCTAAAGCAGATTCGCGAATGGCACGGCGCTCTACCTGGGTTGAACCGCAAGGTACGCACACGATAATGCGCGGGCTTGGTGCAAACATATTTCGCGGGTGCACCATGCGAATGAACTGCTTGAGCATTTGCTCGGTCACCGTGAAGTCGGCGATCACACCGTCTTTCATCGGACGAATCGCTTCGATGTTGCCCGGCACACGACCCAACATCTGTTTAGCTTCGCGGCCCACGGCCTGAATGATTTTTTTACCGCCGGGGCCACCATCGTGACGAATCGCAACCACTGAGGGCTCGTCGAGCACGATACCTTTGCCACGAACGTATATGAGCGTGTTGGCGGTACCAAGATCGATCGCCATATCACTTGAAAAATAACTACGCAGGAATCCGAACATGAGAGCCCAGCCAGAATAAAAGTTGACGCACGTAACATGCCGTGAATAGCCTGCCATCATAACTTATAATTCTGTTTAGATCGGCAAAACAAGCTTACGTCAAGCTCGCAAAGTTACCCTACCCGAGCCTCTCTATTCCTCAAAAAGCAGCGACTTATGGCTATTACCGAACAAGAAATCACACGTATTGCACGACTGGCACGGCTCAAACTGTCGGCCGAGCAACGCGCACAGGCGCAAGGCGATCTGACTAAAATTCTTGGTCTGATCCAAGAACTTCAGGCGGTCGACACCAAGGGAATCGAGCCCTTGGCTCATCCCTTGTCGGCGCTTAAAGATGTCCATTTGCGGCTGCGCGAGGACGTCATCACCGAATCGTCTTCGCCAGAGCGGCGCGAGGCCCTGATGGCCAACGCACCTGGTCAAGCTGAGGGGCTATTTTTGGTTCCAAAGGTCATCGAATAAATGAGCGCTGCACTCCACGCCTTTCCAACCCTGGCTAGTCTGCAGGCT
Source organism: uncultured Alcaligenaceae bacterium (assembly GCA_937952975.1). Taxonomy (GTDB): domain Bacteria; phylum Pseudomonadota; class Gammaproteobacteria; order Burkholderiales; family Burkholderiaceae_B; genus Zwartia. The sequence goes on along the minus strand of CALFXX010000071.1, from coordinate 9,956 downwards.
GCCCTCGCGCAAGGCAAACTCAGCGCGACCGAACTTGCCCAAGATTGCCTCGCTCAGATCCAATCCCAGCAGGCGCTCAATGCGTTTGTGCACGTCGACGCGGACCTGACCTTGGTGCAGGCGCGCGCGGCCGATGCGAGTCGGGCTGCAGGTACGGCGGGCCCCTTGTCAGGCATTCCTATTGCCCACAAAGATGTGTTTGTGACCCAAGGCTGGCGCAGCACTGCCGGCAGCAATATGCTTAAAAACTACGTCAGCCCCTTCGACGCAACGGTCGTGAACAAGTTGCTGACGGCGGGCTGCGTCAGTTTGGGCAAACTAAACTGCGACGAATTCGCCATGGGCTCGGGCAACGAACACTCTGCCTTTGGGCCAACCCACAACCCCTGGGATCTTGCCTGCGTACCCGGCGGCTCGTCGGGCGGTTCAGCCGCCGCCGTGGCCGCTAGATTGGTTTTTGCAAGCACAGGCACCGATACCGGTGGCTCGGTGCGACAACCCGCCGCCCTATGCGGGGTCAGTGGTATCAAGCCAACGTACGGCGCTGTGTCGCGCTACGGCATGATTGCCTACGGCTCAAGCCTCGATCAGGCCGGCGTGATGGCACCCGCAGCGGCCGACCTTGTCGCCCTGCTCGACACGATAAGCGGCTTTGACGTACGCGACGCTACCAGTGCCGAACAGTGTCGAGGCGTACCCAACGCACCAGGCCGTATTCAAAGCGAATTCAACAAAGCGAGCACTCACTTTTTGTCTCAAACTTCGTTACCGCTGAAGGGTTTACGGATTGGTGTGCCCAGCGAGTACTTTGGCGAAGGGCTTTCGCCTGAGGTTGGTGCTGCCATTGAGACTGCCTTGGTGCAGTTCGAACAACTGGGCGCGCAGCGTGTTTCGATCTCGTTACCCCGCACGCGTCTGTCAATTCCAGCTTATTACGTGATCGCTCCTGCCGAGGCCTCGAGCAACCTGTCACGCTACGATGGGGTTCGTTATGGACACCGCAGCGACTCGTACACCGACCTGGCTGACATGACCGGCCGCTCACGTGCCGAGGGCTTCGGTACTGAGGTGCAACGCCGAATTTTGGTTGGTACTTATGTGCTGTCGCATGGCTATTACGATGCCTATTACCTGCAGGCGCAACGCCTGCGGCGCATGATTGCCGATGATTTTCAAGCTGCACTGACCCAAAAATGCGACGTCATCATGGGCCCTGTTACGCCCACAGTTGCTAAACCAATTGGCGATAACCCAGACGACCCGACGGCAGACTGGCTAGCCGATATTTACACGCTAGGCTTAAACCTTGCGGGGCTGCCTGGTATGTCTATACCCTGCGGTTTTGGCAAAAGCGCTGCAGGCAAACCCCTACCCATCGGTTTACAAATTATTGGCGATTATTTTGACGAGGGTCGACTGCTGGCGATCGCGCATCAATATCAACTCGCCACCGATTGGCATCAACGTAGTGCGGGGCAAGCATCATGACTTACGAAATCGTCATTGGTCTCGAAACACACACCCAGCTTTCTACCCAGACCAAAATTTTTTCAGGCAGTAGCACCCGCTATGGTGCTCAACCCAATACTCAGGCAAACGAAGTGGATATGGCGCTGCCTGGCACCTTGCCTGTCATGAACCGCGCTGCGGTTGAGCATGCAATTCGCTTGGGCTTAGCTGTGGGTGCAACGATTGCTCCACGCTCGATTTTTGCGCGTAAAAATTATTTTTATCCAGATTTACCTAAAAACTATCAAATCAGCCAGTACGAAATACCTGTCGTGTTGGGTGGTTCATTGACCTTTTTCGTCGGCGACAAAGAAACCACCATTAACCTGACTCGCGCCCATCTCGAAGAAGATGCCGGTAAGTCACTGCACGACAATTACATTGGTCCTCATGGCGAGTTATCCACTGGCATCGATCTCAATCGAACCGGCACACCGCTGCTAGAAATCGTCTCTGAACCAGAGATGCGCTCGGCCGCCGAAGCCGTTGCGTACGCCAAAACTCTGCACAGTTTGGTGATGTGGCTAGGGATTTGCGATGGCAATATGCAAGAGGGTTCGTTTAGGGTCGACGTCAACGTTTCGGTACGCCCCGTCGGTCAAAAAGAATTTGGCACGCGTTGCGAAATCAAAAACGTAAACTCTTTTCGTTTTATCGAACGCGCAATCAACTACGAGGTGCGCCGTCAGATTGAACTGATCGAAGACGGCGGCCAAGTTGTTCAAGAAACACGCCTCTACGATGCCGATTTAGACGAAACACGCAGCATGCGCAGCAAAGAAGACGCGCATGATTACCGTTATTTTCCTGATCCCGACTTGCCCCCCTTGGTGATTGCGCAAGACTGGATTGATCAAGTCAAACAATCAATGCCTGCCCTACCCGATGCGCTCAGGCAGCGTTTTGTCAATGACTTTGGGATCGCACCCATTGACGCAGCTCAACTGTCGAGCAGTCGCGCACTGGCCACTTATTTTGAAGAAGTCGTCAATGCCTTACCCTCTGGTCAAGCCAAACTTGCAGCGAACTGGCTGATGGGTGAAGTCTCGGCCACACTAAACCGCGAAGAGAAAGACATTACGCAATGCCCAGTAACGGCCCCCTTATTGGCGGCGTTGCTTAAGCGTATTTTAGACAACACCATTTCAAACAAAATTGCGCGCGACGTGTTTGCCGCCATGTGGGCTGGCGAAGAAAATGGGCAACCCGACGCAATCATCGCCGCCAAGGGACTTACCCAAATCAATGACTCAAGTGCAATCGAGGCAATGATTGATGCTGTGCTGGCACAGAACGCTACGATTGTGGCCGAATACCGTGCGGGCAAACAAAAAGCCTTTAACTCGCTCGTCGGCCAAATTATGAAAGCCGCCAAAGGCAAGGCCAACCCTCAGCAGGTGAACGATTTGCTTAAGGCAAAACTCGATCAGGCGTAAACCGCCAAACTTACTGAATACCGTACCGCGCGCGATACGCAAGTACCGCGTCGCGATACTGTGCAAACTCGGCATTCTGCGCAAGCAGCATCAGGATGTCGTCAAGCGAAGCGATGGTAACAACAGGCAATCCATACCGCTGCTGCACCTCTTGCACCGCTGAATGAGGCGATAGCTGCCCATCAGCGCCGGCACGCTCCATGCGATCCATTGCAATGAGCACAGCGCACGGCTCAGCGCCTGCTGCGCGAATGATCTCTACTGACTCGCGAACCGAGGTTCCAGCGGTGATCACGTCATCAATGATCACCACGCGCCCCTTCAGTGGAGCACCCACTAACACCCCGCCTTCACCGTGATCTTTAGCCTCTTTACGGTTGTAAGCAAAGTCGATTGAACGCCCATTCAAGGCAGGGTGAGCCGCCAAGGCGACAGCGGTCGCGGTCGCAAGCGGAATCCCCTTGTACGCTGGGCCAAACAGCATATCAAAGGGCAGTTTAGAATCAACGAGTGCTTGGGCATAAAATTGAGCCAAACGGCCTACAGAAGCGCCAGAATTAAACAGGCCAGCATTAAAAAAGTAGGGGCTCGTGCGCCCCGATTTGGTCACAAAACTGCCAAATCGCAGCACGCCTTCATTTAAGGCAAACTGTACAAACGCACTACGTTCTGAACCCGTCGACATTGCTAACCTCGCGATTTAAGTATTCGATGGATTGAATTATCTCATTGACCAGGAGTCTGACCTTGCTGCGTATCACCTCATTAAATCTAAACGGTATTCGTTCAGCCTATAACAAAGGGCTCGCGAACTGGTTAAAAACGCATCAGGCCGACATTCTTTGTCTGCAAGAACTCAAGGCACACCTCGCTGACATTCAAGAAGATTTTCAACATCCACACGACTATACCGGCCACTTTTATGCTGCTGAAAAAAAGGGCTACAGCGGCGTTGGCCTCTACTTAAAAGACAAACCCAAGCGTGTCATCCAAGGGATGGGCTGTGAAGAGTTCGATCTTGAGGGGCGCGTGATTCGGGCCGACTGGTCGAATATCTCAGTGATCAGCGCCTATCTGCCCTCTGGCTCAAGTGGACCCGAGCGGCAAGAGGCCAAGTTTCGCTTTCTCGACCAATTTGGCCCTTGGATGCAAGGTCTGATGGACGATCATAAAAAGACCAAACGCGAGTATGTTATTTGCGCAGACTGGAATATCGCGCACAAAGAAATTGACCTGAAAAACTGGAAGTCGAACCAGAAAAACTCGGGCTTTACGCCCGAAGAGCGCGCTTGGGTCACACAGGTCATCGACGAAATAGGATTTGTCGACGTTTTCAGGCAACTAGACCAACGCGCTGAACAATATACTTGGTGGAGCAATCGAGGTCAGGCCTGGGCCAAAAACGTTGGATGGCGTCTAGACTACCAAATGGTCACGCCCGGCCTTGCAGCACGGGCAAGAGCCGCCAGTATCTACAAAGACGAACGCTTTTCTGATCACGCACCACTGACGATCGACTATGACTTTGCGTTGAAGTAATCCAGTCGGCAACTCGTTCGCACGCAAGACCCACACCCTAGACCGACAGCTATGCCACGATCATTTTTCTTACGCACCACTGGCATCAATGCGATCAATATCTTGCCTGCGCCAGTGCAACAACCACAGGCCAGGCAACGCGATCAATACCGTTAACAAAAAGAAAGTGGGCCAACCAGAAATCTGTACCAATTGAGGCGTCAACGGGCCCGCAAGATAAGTACGCCCTACGGCCGACAACGCTGAAAGCAACGCAAATTGCGTTGCAGAAAACTGCTGATTACAAAGCCCCATCAAGAGTGCCACAAAGGCTGCAGTCCCCATGCCACCACACAAGTTTTCGATGCCAACGCCTGCTGCCATGAGCCACACACTGTGAGGGCCCACCGAGATCACCCAAAACCCTAAGTTTGAAACCGCCTGCAATACGCCAAACAACATCAGCGAACGATACAAGCCAAGACGCGCCATCAACGCGCCGCCCGCCAACGCCCCCACAATTGTCGCTGCCAACCCCAATAACTTGTTGACCGTGCCGACTTCTGTTGCGGTGTACCCTGCTGCACGAATCAAAAACGTCGTCGATAATGCACCCGCAAACGCGTCCCCCAACTTATACAAAACGATCAGAACTAATATCGTGATGGCCTCGGGTCTTCTGAAAAACTCATAAAAAGGTTCGAGCACGGCTTGTCGTAACGAGCTTGGCGTTTGCGCTGGTACGTCAGGCTCGGGCGCCCAAAAGCTCGCCAGCGCCACGACTAACATCAAGCCCCCCATCAACATATAGGTTGTTCCCCAACCTAACCATTGGTCAGCCAGGATCAGAGCCAAGCCGCCAGAAACCAACATTGCTAATCGATAACCCAATACCGATAGCGCGGCCCCTGCTCCACGTTCATCTTTGTGCAAAACGTCACTGCGATAGGCATCGAACGCAATATCTTGCGTCGCCGAACAAAATGCCACCAACACCGCGAGCAACGCCAGTGGCAACAACGTTTGACCGGGTGACAGACACCCCATGGCCAGCAGCCCTAACGCCAGCAGTACCTGCATTAAAACCATCCAACCCCGCCGGCGTCCCAACCACGGTGGGGCATAACGGTCAACGAGCGGTGCCCACAAAAACTTTAGCGTGTAGGCCGTGCCCACTAACGTCAAGAAACCGATTTCTTGAAGCGAGACTTGTTCAATGGTCGCCCAGGCCTGCAAGGTACCGCCCGTTAAGGCCAACGGCAAGCCGCTAGCAAAACCAAGCGCCAACAAAGGCGCGACGCGCGGGCTGGTGTACAGCTTTGATGCCGGGACCTTCACAACGGGTTGCGCACCTAGCTGGGTCATACCCGGGGGCGTAACGACGAAGCGGGATCGGCGGTGAACCGATAGGCCGCCAGCGTACTGCGCCAACCCGCCAAAAGTTTGACTTCGCGCTGATCATTAAATGTTGCACGCTCTAGGATGCTGAAACCAAGCGTATGCGATAAGCGTTCAAAGTCTTTCAGCGTACATAAGTGAATATTAGGCGTGTCATGCCAGTCATAGGGCATTTGCCCTGTCACCGGCATCCGCCCTAAAAGAATCGACCAGCCATGCGGCCAATAACCAAAGTTTGGAAAAGACACAATTGCCTCGCGGGCAACTCGTGTCATCTCTCGCAGGATATGTTCTGTGTTGTGCATCGACTGTAGGGTCTGCGAAAGCACCACAGTATCGAACTGTTGATCGTCAAACATGGCCAAGCCATCTTCAAGATTTTGCTGAATGACGTGCACGCCTCGCTGCACACAACTCAGCACACGCTCATCGCTAATCTCAACCCCAACCCCCTGCACACCTTTACTGCTCTTAAGATGCGCAAGTAAGGCCCCATCACCACAGCCTAAATCAAGTACGCGCGTCTGTGGCTGCACCCATTGCGCGATACGAGCAAGATCACCGCGCAACTCTGCGGCTGGCGACATCGCGGCTGACTGTGGACTCATGGTTGTACCCCAGTAGGAATGCTGGCCTCGGTCAATGTCGCAGCAATCCGCAAAAAGTATGCGCGCATCAAACTATGATAGCGGGCGTCGTCAAGCAAGAACGCGTCGTGCCCGTGAGGTGCGTCAATTTCAGCATACGTAGCAGCCTGCTCGTTTTTGAGCAATGCCTGTACGATTTCACGCGAGCGCGCAGGCGCAAACCGCCAATCTGTCGTAAACGAAATCAACAAAAAATCTGCGGTCGCTGGCGCCAGCGCTTTGGCTAAATCACCGTTGGTTGCACGCGCAGGATCAAAATAATCAAGCGCACGAGTGATCAACAGATAAGTATTGGCATCAAAGTAGCGTGAAAATTTTTCACCTTGATAACGCAGATAAGACTCAACCTCAAACTCGACACCATAGCCATAATGAAACGCGCCGCCTGCCGCAGGCTCGCGCTGGGTTCGACCAAACTTTTCAGCCATATCGTCGTCTGACAGGTAGGTGATGTGGCCCACCATACGCGCCACCGACAACCCGTGGCGAGGCACCGTATTGTGCGCGTAATAATCGCCCCCATGAAACTCGGGGTCGGTAATAATTGCGCGTCGGGCCACCTCGTTAAAAGCAATATTCTGTGCCGATAGTCTGGGGGTAGACGCGACCACCACGCAGTGCGCAACACGCTCGGGCAACGTAATCGCCCAGCTGAGGGCTTGCATTCCACCGAGGGAGCCCCCCATGACTGCAGCAAACCGTTTGATACCCAGCCTATCTGCCACGCGCGCCTGCGCGCGCACCCAATCCTCAACGGTCAAGACCGGAAACGCAGCCCCCCAAGGCTTGCCCGTTTCAGGGCGAACGGAAGCCGGGCCTGTCGAACCAAAACAAGAGCCGAGATTATTAATGCCAATGACAAAAAATACGTTGGTGTCCACGGGCTTACCTGGGCCAACCATGTTGTCCCACCACCCAATGTCTTCAGGGTTTTCAGCGGCGCGACCTGCCACATGATGCGAGGCGTTCAACGCATGACAAATCAGTACAGCGTTACTGGCCTGAGCATTGAGCGTACCGTAGGTTTCAATCGCCAACTCGTAAGAATTGATCGTGTGCCCGCTGCTCAGAGGCAGAGGCTCGTGAAACGGCAAAAACTGAGTATGGACAACGCCCACCGAGCCTACCTCGGCTTCGTTGGGCGTCTTTGACGCGTGCGCGTCTTGTGAAACGAACTGTGTGGTCATACGGACCTTCTTTAGCGGGATTTATGAGGCGCCCGCAAGCGGATCGAGCAAATCGGCGCCAACTCCGTCAAATTTTAGCATTGCAATACAGTTGCCGCGTACAGACGCATACATTGCTAACAATTCGAAGCAATTCCAACTCAATTTCTTACAAATGGCTACAAATTTTTATTGTTTTACAGGGGTTATGCGAATTTTCAGACGCGATGGATCAAGGCACACTGTGCGTTTGAATTTAGCAGCTGCAGGAGCTTGACGCCTCATGACCCGACCTAAGCTCTCTGAAAGAGAACGCGAATGCCTCGAATGGGTGTCGTTTGGCAAAACGAGCTGGGAGACCGCCATTATTTTGGGCGTCAGCGAACGAACCATCAATTTTCATCTGTTAAACGCTTGCCGAAAGCTAAACGTTTACGGTCGCCAAGCCGCGGTGGCACTGGCGCTGCGGCAAAATCTTTTACATGGCTCACCCGGCCAGGCTGTGTCTACGGTCATTGAACACTCACGACCCCTAGACTCTATCGCAGAACCAACGAGCGCATAAATTCAACTGCGTTTTCTTTCGACAATGATTTTTTAGGGCCCGACACAACCACTTGAATCAGCATGCCTCGGTGCGTTAAGACTCGCCCCATGAGCCGCGAGGCTTGACCCGCGACGACCGACTCAAGTTCAAACACATCGCCATTCAGTGCTTGGGGAGCAAGAGGCTGACCGACACGGGCAGCAAGCGCCACTGCAAACGCACGTACGAGTCGTTCAGTTTGGGCAGAGTCAAGTGTTGGACTTAACGGGGCATAGCCTACAGAAAACACAGACTGGTCAACCGCGGCTGAGGTCAGCGAAAAAACCAATTCAACACCCTCAACCCGAATTGTGCGCTGCTCGGTTTGTACCCGCGAGGGAAACAACACGGCCGCGCGATCGTCAGCAACAGACAATTCGCGCCAGTTATATTCAGGCGTACAACCCGCCAACGCCAAGAGGCTCAATAGCACTAATAAAAATTTAACTTTAGTCATTCTTTAGCATTCAAGGGTTAATCTCCAGCTCTTAGACTCTTGGATTGTTCTCATCCGCAATGGACTTTTTGATTCCGGCGGCACGCGCTACCTTCTATATTGTCGTTGATTCTGCCGCCAAACAGGTTGGCTCGCAATTCCCTTAAAATCAGTTTTTGCTTGACCTTAGGATTGTCTGTGACCTCAACGCTGTCCAAACATTTGGCCCAACTGCAAGCCGACCCACAGATTTTAGGGCGTTCGCTGCGTGGCATCGAGAAAGAAGGTTTACGGGTTGACCAGCAAGGCCGTCTATCGACCACGCCGCACCCAACCGTGCTTGGCTCGGCATTGACGCACCCAAGCATTACGACCGACTATTCAGAGGCTTTGCTTGAGCTGATCACAGGCACACATAATAATGTTGACGCCCTAATCAGTGAACTTGATCAGGTGCATCGTGTAGTAGCAACCAACCTGCACGACGAACTGCTCTGGAATCATTCGATGCCCGCGCAACTACCTGCTGAGGCCGACATCCCGATTGCGTGGTACGGCACATCGAATACCGGAATGATCAAGCACGTATACCGCCGAGGCCTAGCACAGCGTTATGGCAAAACAATGCAATGCATTGCTGGGGTGCATTACAACTTTTCTTTTGACGAATCATTCTGGAGCGCACTCGACCTGCCTCACGCCGATGCTAAAGACCGGCGCTCAGCAGGCTATATCGCCCTCATCCGTAACTTCACGCGCTATAACTGGTTACTGATGTACTTGTTTGGCTCATCGCCCGCTGTGTCGCGCGACTTTTTGCGAGGCAATACATCGGGCTTAGAGTCACTCGGCGACCATACGCTTTATCTGCCCTACGCAACGAGCTTGCGCATGAGCGATCTGGGTTATCAAAATAAAGCCCAGGCCAGTCTGAAGCTTTGCTACAACGATCTCACGATGTTCTTAGAACGGCTCTACGAAGCCGTCACAACGCCTTGGCCTGAGTATCAAAAAATTGGCACCCGCCGCGACGGCCAATGGATTCAACTGAACAGCAACATTTTGCAGATCGAGAATGAGTTTTACTCAAGCATTCGGCCCAAGCGCACAACGGGTCCATGTGAACGTCCTATCACGGCGCTTGCCGAACGCGGCATCCAATATGTCGAAGTACGCTGCTTGGATATTGACCCCACAGAGCCCCTGGGGATCGCTGGGCAAACAGCAAGGTTCGTTGATGCGTTTTTACTATTTAGATCG
>CALFXX010000070.1 GCA_937952975.1 uncultured Alcaligenaceae bacterium | reverse complement strand
GTATGGTCATTCGCGAATCATCTTCGTGCCGCGACTGGATGCGCAAGCACGGCGTACATTTTCAACCACCCCTGTCAGGCACGTTACATGTCGCCCGCACCAACGCGTTTTTTATGGGTGGCGGCAAAGCCCTGGTCAACGCGTATTACGCAAGCGCCGAAAAACTAGGTATCGATATTTTGTACGACTCACCCGTTGACGACCTAGAAATCAAAGACGGCAAATTCATCGCGGCCAAAGTTGGCGACAAGCGCTACGCCGGTAAAGCTTGCGTCTTAGGCTGTGGCGGTTTTGAATCAGATCGCAAATGGTTACGCGAGGCCTGGGGTCAAAATGAACTTGGCGAATGGCCTGCCGATAACTTTTTGATTCGCGGCACACGCTACAACATGGGCGTTGTGCTGAAAGTCATGATGCGCGAAGGTGCTGACACCATGGGGGACCCCACGCAAGCACACTGCGTGGCCATCGATGCACGCTCACCACTCTATGACGGTGGCATCTGCACCCGCATTGATTGTGTATCACTTGGCATCGTGGTGAATCGCGAAGCCAAACGCTTTTATGACGAAGGCGAAGACTTTTGGCCAAAGCGTTACGCACTGTGGGGTCGTTTAGTCGCCTTGCAGCCAGGGCAAATTGCCTACTCAATTATCGATGCCAAATCGGTGGGCCGTTTCATGCCCGCCGTGTTTGAAAACATCAAAGCCGACACCTTGCCTGAACTTGCGCAAAAACTCGAGCTTGATCCTGAAGTCTTTATGCAAACCATCAAAGACTTTAACGCGGCCTGCCAACCCGGCACCTTCAATCATACGATTCAAGATGACTGCCACACGAAGGGTCTTGTGCCAGAAAAAACCCACTGGGCGTTACCCATCGAAAAAGGTCCGTTCTATGGCTATCCCGTTCGGCCTGGCGTGACCTTCACCTATTTCGGTTTAACCACTGACGAAAAAGCCAGCGTCTTTTTTGACGGCAAAGCGAGCCCCAACATGTTTGCCGCTGGCGAGATTAACGCTGGTAACGTTTTAGGCAAAGGCTATACCGCCGGCGTCGGCATGTCGATCGGCACAGCCTTCGGTCGTATCGCGGGCACACAGGCAGCACTGGCAGCACAAAAAATGAAAGAAGGATCCTCACATGCAATCGCTTGAATCCCTAACCCGCGAGGCACAAGGCCTCGCCGGTGCCTCTGAACATTCAATCACCTGGCACAGCAAAGGCCTGAGCGCCAACGAGACTGAAGTTGCGCGTCAACTGCAGATCTGCAACGCCTGCCGCTATTGCGAGGGCTTCTGTGCCGTGTTTCCGGCCATGGCACGACGCCTGCAAGTCGATAGTAAAGCCGACATCAACTATCTCGCCAATCTTTGTCACAACTGCGGCGCCTGCTTACACGCATGCCAATACGCACCTCCGCATGAGTTTGCCGTGAACGTGCCACAAGCCATGGCCAAGGTTCGGTTAGAAACCTATACCGATTTTGCCTGGCCCGCGGCGATGGGCTCGCTGTACAAAAATAACGGGCTCACACTGTCGTTAGCCGCTGCCTTTGGTTTGGCCCTGTTCTTGTTACTCACGCTGATGGCGACCGGCAAGCTCGTGCACGAGCCGCTCGCGGGCAATTTCTATGCAGTGTTCCCCCACAATACGTTGGCCTTAATGTTTGGTGCAGTGTTCGGCTTTGCCGTGTTGGCGCTTGGCATCGGCGTCACGCGCTTCTGGAAAGAAATCACCCCAGGTGCTGCGAGTGCCATTGCGTTAGGCGAAACCACACACAACGTTTTGCGCCTCAAGTATTTGGATGGCGGTCATGGGCAAGGCTGTAACGACGAAGACGACCGTTTTACGCAACGCCGTCGGCGCTTTCACCATCTAACCTTTTATGGTTTTATGCTGTGCTTTGCCGCAACCTCGGTGGCGACGCTTTATCACTACGTGCTTGGGCTACAAGCGCCCTACGCTTACACAAGCTTGCCAGTGGTGCTTGGCACCCTGGGTGGTCTGGGCTTGTTGGTTGGGCCTGCAGGACTGCTTTGGTTAAATCTACGCCGCTCACCCCTGCACGGTGACGCCGCGCAAAAGCCAATGGACCGCGGGTTTATCGCCTTGCTGTTTATGGTCAGTCTAACCGGCCTGGCCCTGATGATTTGGCGCGACACCAGCTACATGGCACTTTGGTTGGCGATTCACTTAGGCGTTGTGATGGCCTTGTTTTTGACCCTGCCCTACGGCAAATTTGCGCACGGCATTTATCGCACCGCAGCCTTGTTGAAATGGTCGATCGAAAAGCGTCAGCCTAATAATCTTTCGTTGGGTGGCGATTAAAGCCAGCCGTTTTTGAACCAAACATCCGCTGTAAGCCGAGCTTTTGTTGCGCCCAAAAGCCTCGGCCGTAGTCTCGCCCGCCCGCCTCAGGCTGTTGATCGTGCACACCGGTTGGCACATAAGCCGTGTCAAACTTAGCAGTCTTAAACACAATATCCCAGATTGGAAACAATACTGAAAAGTTGTGTCCTTTTGCAGGCCCGGCGGTTGACTCATCGTACGCTAACGAGTGGTGAAACCGATGAAACTTAGGGCTGACCAATAGCCGATCACCCCATCTGCCAAAACACAGCCTCACATTCGCGTGCGAAAAACTTTCAACCAACTGCGTGAAGACCACAATCAACACAAACTGCCCTGGCTTCACACCAATTAGTTGGGCAACCAACACTAACACCACATCACGCAGCAAGCTATCGAGCAGATGATTGCGGTTATCGCTCCACATCGTCATTTGACGCTGACTGTGATGAACCGAATGTAAACCCCAAAACCACTCAAAGCGATGTTGTGCGCGATGGTAGAAGTATTCAACGGCATCAAAGATCAATAAGTACATCAACAGGCTCACTACCGCACCATCAGTGACACCTGGCCAAAGCTCATCAAGATGCCACGGCGAAAAACCCCAGATATGAGCCTGACCAAACAAGGTGTCCCACACAGGCTGAAGCGTAAAAAACAAAACGAGCCGAAACACACCCAGGCGATGGATCAGCGTATACAAAAAATCAATGCGAATTTGCTGGCGATCACGCACAGGCTCAGCAGGCCATACCCGTTGCATCGTGCCAAATACAACCACCAACAAGGCAATTTGTAATAAGCCAATCAACAGCCACATGGTGCCGTCGTAAGCGTCCTCGATCACACTACCCATCCCGGTATGGAACAGCAACGGCTGCACCACTAACTCAAAGAGCCACTGTTGCGCTTGGTCAAAGAATTCAATCATTTGATTCATTGGTTTTTACATCTAGGGGTTCAATCACAGCAGGACTCTCTGGCGCCGCCGCGCCTGCAGTTGGGGCGGTCGATTCGCTGACAAGTGGTACGACTGCTGCGCTAGGAGCCTTCGTGCTTAGCGGCAAAGACGCTTGAATTTTCGCACGGTAAGCGGGGTGCGTGTCCATCGTTGCAAAGCAAAAACCCTTTTTCTTCAGACCTTCAATTAAAGGCTCAAGCACCGCTGGCGCCCAAGGGTCTTGACGCGACCAAATACCCAAGTGAGCCACCAAAATATCGCCACTACGGATATTACGCAGGGCGCGCTCAAGCAGTAGCGCGTTGGGATACTGATCGCTTGGTAATTCGTCACCCAAAAACCCGGCAGGGGCCCAGCCAACGTGCTCATACCCGCAGGCCTGCGCGGCGCGCACCAAGGACGGTGACGTTTTACCACCTGCAGCCCGAAACAAGGGCAAGATCTTTTGTCCAGTCATCTGTTCGAACCGCGTGGCAGACCGACCAAGCTCTTCGCAATATTGCGCTGCCGTCCAGGTAAAGCTTTTTCCGGCCTGAGGGCCAGCACTCGGTCTCATCAAAAAGCGACCGTCTGCCGTATCGCCCAGCCAATAAACGTGATCAAACGTGTGCGAGCCAAACGCATGGCCTTGCTGAGTCAGCGATTTCCACCAGGGTGACCACACCTCATCCAGGCTGGTGCCACCCGTGCGTGTCGGCTCATTTGCCAAAAAGAAAGTCGCGCGCACCTGTTGCCGCGCCAAGACCTCAGCCACTAAAGGGGCGACCTGCATATGCCCGGTATCAAACGTTAAGTAGACCGGTCGCTCGCACGATGCTAGCGAAGTCGGGAGAGTCGACGAACCAAACAGGGCAGTCGCACAAGACGACAGCCCTAAGCCTAGCAAAACCTTATAGGCGGCTCGCATGATTCAGTGTCCACACGCCGTGCGGTGACTTGCCGACGGGCACCTGTTGCGTGATCGTTTTTTTATCAATATCCAATGCCACCAGCTTGCCTGCCCAACGCGCTGTAAACAACAAGGTTTTACCGTCAGCGAGCATTTCCATACAGTCGGGACCTGCGGGGGTTTTGTAGGTATCAACAACGGTCAGCGTCGTCCAATCAATCCGGCTGATCGTGTTGGCGCTTCGGTTGCTCACAAACACATGACGCTTATCGCCTTGTGACCTAAACGCGTGCGCGCCCTCACCGGTCGCAATGCGCTTGGTCAAGACAGCCTTGGGGCCCGAAACGTCGTACACCTCGACCTCAGAAGCGCCGGTCATCCCGATCAACAAAGTTTTATCGTCAGGTGCCAAGTATAGGTCGGCCGGGGTCTTACCAACCGGTATGGTCCATAAGGGCTTTTGCGTAGCCAGCTCGACCGCCATCAACTCGTTACTTTCTTGCAAACTGAAATACACAACCGTGCTCTTGCTATCGATCGCGATATGGCTGGGCGTTTTGCCTGCAGGCAGTCGTTTAGCCAATTGCATCTGAAACTCGCCGTTTTTGTTTTCCCACCGGTAGATATCGACATGATTGAGCCGATTGGCGGCCGTCACAAACCATTTCATGTCGGGCGAAAAACGTAAATGGTAGGGATCTGAAATCCCCTTGAGCGTCCGCTGCACTTCGCCCGTTTTAGGATCTAAAAACGTAATGGAGTCACTTGCCGCGTTGGCCACCATCACCGATTTGTTATCAGGTGTCAGATACAGATGATGCGGCTCTTTACCAACGGGAATACGTTTGATTTCTTTGTAACTGACCGGATCAATCACGCTGACGTTGGCGTTCAGAGAGTTCAGCACCAAAATCGGAGGGGCGGCGCTTGCCGTCGAGCCAACAAACAGACCGGACATGACCAAGGCCGCAACGAAAAAATGGCGAATAAAAAGAGAGCAGTTGTGCATGAAAGACCTACAGTTTAACGAGCCGAAAGAGCTCAGGCTGATCGGTCTATTTTCGCATAAGCACCACTAAAGAAATACGCCACATCCAAAATATTGTCAGCACGCTCAATTACTTAACGCGATGCACGACTGCCCCAGCATGCGGCATACGGGCAATCAAAATCGTTGCGGTCTCGGATTCGGTGCAATACAAGGTTTGGCGATCTTTACCGCCAAACGCAAGGTTTGTCACGGTTGAGCCCCTCGGACTCGTCCATACGCCAACCGGTTCACCCCGATGATTCACCAACCACGCGTACCCTAGGCCCGGATTGGCGATCGCCAAATTACCCTGTGTATCAACAGCAATACCATCTGGACCGCTAGGTCCGTGGGAGGTAAAAAACTGCCCAACCTTCGCCACACTACCGTCGGGCATCAAGGGCGCCCGCCACACACAGTTACCTCGCGTGACAGCGATCCATAGAACTTTTTCGTCTGGTGAAAGCACAATGCCGTTTGGACTGGGAACATTGCTTAGCAACAAGTCGAGCTGTCCAGAAGGACGCAAACGATACACGCGACCCGTTGGGTCATGCATCCCCGACTGGCCTTGGTCAGTAAAGTAAACATTGCCTTGTGAATCACAGGTCAAGTCATTAACACCCTTAAAGCCCTCGGTATTTCGCCTGACCAAGTGCGGGGCTAGCGCACCCGTATGGATATTCAAGCGCATCAAACCATTTTTATAATCTGTAATCAGTAGCTCATCTTCTGAGTAAAACTTCATCCCGTTGGGCTCGCCGTCATACTCAACGATCAAGCTCCAGGTGCCCTGAGGATCAATGCGAAACACACGACCAAAGATAATGTCTGTGACATAAAGATTATTCGACGCATCGAAAACAGGGCCCTCGAGAAACGAATCCAGCGCAGCTCCACCTCGATTGATGTTTGCCCACTCTGACCGCACGCCAGTGCGCCGAAACTCGGCAGGCATCTCAGTAAACACTTCGAGCATCTGAATAGTTGGTGGTTGCTGAACAAACATCGAAACCTCTTTTCAAAAATCAAGTTATTAAGATCAACCTTGCACAACCACGTTAAATTTGTGCACCGGTTGACTTCACGACCGCACCCCATTTGGTGATCTCTGCCTGGATGAAGGCTTTGAATTGCGCTGGCGTACTGGTCAGACTATCAGCCGCCTGAGCCGCCAGGGTGTCTTGCACATCTTTCATGCGCGAAATATTTGCACAGGCCTGATTCAATTTTGCGATGATGTCGGCAGGCGTACCCTTTGGGGCGAACAGGCCATTCCAAGACGTAATTTCAAAATCAGGCACGCCCGCCTCGGCCATGGTTGGCACATCAGGCAACAGCGCCAAGCGTGTGGCAGAACAAACTGCTAACGCCTTTAACTGACCAGACTGAATACTGGGAATCGCCGACAGCGCGGTTTTAAAACCTAGCTGCGTGACACCTGCAATCGTGTCTGTTAGGGCAGGTGCCGCACCCTTGTACGCAACGTGAGTCATTTTGATATTAAACCGCTGTAACAGCATCTCACCTGCCAGGTGCGGCGTCGTACCAACACCCGAGGTGGCATAGTTCAATGTATCGGGCTTTGCCCGAGCCAGCGCAATTAACTCTTGCACATTATTCACGGGTAGCTTTGGCGTCACCACCAACACAGCTGGCGCCGAGGTCAAAATAGAAATGGGTTCAAAATCGCGAACAATGTCATACCCCGGATTTTTATACAACGACATATTGATCGCGTTCGCAACCGTTCCTAAAAAAACCGTATATCCATCTGGTGCAGAACGCGACGCAAGCTCGCTTCCGATGTTCGAACCGCCTCCGGGCTTATTTTCGATGACGACGCGCTGACCGAGTTCGTCATACAGCTTGGCTGAAATGATGCGGGCCGTCACGTCAGTTGACCCACCTGGTCCAAACGCGACGATCATCTTAATCGTCTGTGTGGGATACATCGACTTAGATTGTGCGAACACGGGCGCAGCAATACTCGCGCCTAGTGCAAGGCCTGCTTCTATAAAGTGGCGACGGTTCATTTCATCTCCGTGATGTCTCTAAAGCTGCGGGTCGACAAGATTGACGGTCAGGGATACAAACAACACGACAAACTTGCATGGAATTTTATTATTGAGTAAATCGATTCTATATCAACAGAATCAGGCTGAACGGTCAATCACTGATCATCCTCATCTCAAAGATCTAACTGGGCGCAGTTTCGAGCTTAATGATTCACTTGTCACGACTTCAGTAACTTGTTATAACAAGTTCATAAATCGAATAATAAGGAGCGCACGTGCCCCGACTCACCGACATTGCCACAGTGATACGCAGTAAAAATGCAGGGCCGTTAACCTTATCCTTTGATTTGATGTTTCCGACTGACGAGGCGTTTGAGGCCGCTAAGCGCGCACCAACGTTACAGCCTGCCGCTTTAGCACAGCTCTATAACGTGTTAGCTGCCGATATCATTGTGACCCCCTATCAGGCGGCGCGGGCAATCAAAATTGCTATGCCACGTGCCATCGTCTCGGGCTCTCCAGGCGACCATGATGTATACGGGGCGCAACAACATGTACCTTTACTGGATCTTGAAATATGAGCGCCGTCAAAGCGTTACTCGCGCGCAAACCCTCGGTCTTGAAGGTGCTCTCGGCCTCGGGGCAACTAGGTTACGGCATCCCTGAGCAAGCACTCGCCGCCGGCTTAGCCCGCGAACCCGATTTCATTGGCTGTGACATGGGCTCGGTTGACCCAGGTCCGGTGTATTTGGGCTCAGGTGAGATGGCAACGAGCCCATCTATTACCAAACGCGATCTGGCTGCCGTGCTCCTCGGTGCGCGCAGGCTTAACGTACCCCTCATCATCGGCACGGCAGGCACCGCGGGCGCGGCGCCGCACCTTGAGGCAACCCTTGATATGGTTCGCGAGATTGCACGCGAGCACAGCTTGCATTTTCGCCTTGCCACGATTCGCTCTGATCTCACTGCCGCACGCGTGGGTCAAGCGCTTTCTGCGGGCGAGCTCAACGCACTTGGCGGTAATCTGCCTGTCACTCAGGCAGATTTAAATGCCTGCGCACATCTTGTTGGTCAAATTGGCTGTGCGCCCTTCGAGCGAGCGCTCGCGCTCGAGCCAGACGTCATTATCGCTGGCAGAGCCTGCGATACCGCGGTATTTGCAAGTTTGCCAAAAATGCTGGGCTTTGACATGGCAAATGTCATGCACATGGCAAAAATTATTGAATGCACATCTATTTGCTGCGAACCCGGCGGGCGCGATGCGATGCTTGCCACACTCGATGCAAAGGGCTTTACCCTCGAAAGCATGAACCCGGCACGGCGAGCCACCCCACTTTCAGTCGCTGCACACAGCCTATATGAGCAAGCCGATCCGATTAGCTTTACCGAGCCTGACGGCACACTGAAGGTAGACGCCGCACGTTACACCGCGGTTGACGAGCGCCGAACCCATGTGACGGGCGCCACCTGGCAACCTGCTATACGCACAACGATCAAGGTCGAGGGAAGCGCCTTGGTGGGCCATCGCGCCGTGCTCCTTGCAGGAACTGCAGACCCACGCTTCATCGAGCAGCTGCGACCAATCCTTGCCACTGTCGAACAAACAACGCGCGGACTGGTCGCCGGTGACTACGAAATTTATCCCAGACTATACGGCTTAGATGGCGTGGCACTCTGGACTCAAACACCCGGCGTACAAGCCGCGCGCGAGGTCTTCGTCTTGATCGAAATCATTGCACGCACACCTGACCTCGCCATGGCTGCGGCAAAAACCTTCAAACAATTTTTTCTACATCAGGGCTTTTCAGGTCGGCAGTGCACGGGCGGCAACATTGCGTTTCCGTTTACGCCGCCCGAGTTGGTTGGTGGCCCCGCTTACCGTTTTGCGGCGTATCACGTGATGCCCGCTGATGATCACGAACAATTATTTCCCGTTTCAATCGAACAAATTTAATCGCGTCGACGCTCGACAAAACACGCCTCACTACAGGATGCCTTAAATGAAAACTATCATGGGCCGCGAAGTGTTAGATACCCTTGACGAACTTGTTGATCCGCGCTGGACTGCGGTCATCGTCGTCGACGTTCAAAATGATTTTTGCCATGTCGACGGCCACTTTGCAAAGTTCGGAAAAGATGTCGCGCGCATGGCACCTGCCGTCAAAAAAATGGTTGATTTCGTCACTAAAGCTCAGGCGCTAGGAATGCGAACGATTTTTTTACGTCAAGCCTCACTGCCCGATGCCCGCATGGACTCACCGGCATGGCTACGTTTTAAGACGCGCGACGGCAAGGCGCCCGATTACACCAAGCCTGGCACCTGGGGCTATGAATTTGTAGACGGCTTAACGGTTCAAAGCACCGACTGGGTCGTTGAAAAATTTCGCCCTGACGGCTTTGTTGGCACCAATCTCGACCACATCTTGCGTACACAAGGCATTCAGAGTGTGATTATTTTAGGTACCGTCACTGAAGGGTGTGTCGAATCCACAGTACGGTCTGCCTCGTATCACGACTATTACGTGGTCGTACTCGAAGATGCGGTGGCAACACCCAATGCGTTACTCCACGAAGGTTCTTTAAATTTTTTCCGCGCGCGCTATCCCATCTTTACCTGTGACACCGTTCTCGCGGCCATTCAAACTGCAAAACAAAAGGCCCTCGCATGAGTCTCTCAATGCCTCTCTCTCTGGGTATTCATCCTGGCAAAAATCAACAGCTGCGCGCACTCATTGCTGACCCCGCGCTCTTAGTCGCGCCTGGCGCCTTTGACTGCCTGACGATTCGACTCGCCGAACAGGCCGGCTGCAAGGCGGCTTACATGACCGGCTCAGGCGTATCGATTACGCGTTTGGGCGCACCCGATGTTGCCCTGTTATCTTTTGCCGAAATAGTGGATCAGGCTAAGCGTATGGCCGACGTCACAACCATCCCCATCATTGCCGACGCTGACACCGGTTATGGCGGGCCACTGAACGTGATTCGTACTGTTCGTGAGTTCGAGCGCGCTGGCATCAGTGGCATTCAAATCGAAGATCAACAGTGGCCCAAGCGCTGCGGGCATGAGCCCGGCCGTAAGATCGTCTCAATCGAAGAAATGGTTGGGCGTATTAAAGCTGCAGTGGATACGCGGCACGATCCGAATGTCGTCATCATCGCGCGCACCGACGCTCGCAGTGATCTGGGCATCAACGCGGCGATTGAACGCTCGCAGCGCTACGCCGAGGCCGGGGCTGACGTGTGCTTTCTAGAGTCGCCTGAATCGGCCGATGAGATGCGTCTACTCAACCAACAACTCAAGGTGCCCACACTCGCCAATCTCGTTGAAGGGGGGCGCACGCCAATGCTACCCGTTGATCAACTCACCGACTTGGGCTACAGCATCGCGATCTTTCCAAATTCGATGACTCGCGTGATTGCTTCGGTCGGCAAGGCGCTATACACAGAGTTAGCACGCAATGGCTCTAGTGCGGCGTTCTCGGATCGCATGGTCGACCATCGCAGCCTTTGGAATCTTTTTGAGTACCCGGCTTTTATGGAGCTTGAGAGCCGTTATGTCCAATCCACCGCCTCTGAGGAATCAACAAAATGAAGAGCCTTCGCATTGCACTCGCAGCAAGTATCAGCATTGTTTCAGCAGGATTCTCGTTCACACACTCGGCACATGCGGTTGAGTGGAACGCCTACACCTATGCCCCCGCCGCAACCCTGGCAGGCGCGCGTGGTTTACAGACCATTACTGAACGAGTCGCCAAAGAGTCGAACGGTGAATTAAAAATTAATTACCATTTGGCGGGCGCCGTTCCGATCAAAACGACCACGATTACCCAGGCTGTTGCAGAGGGCACCATGCAACTCGGTGATGATGGTCTCTACCAAGGCAATATTCCAATCGGTGGCTTACTGCAGCTGCCCATGCTTTTGGTCACGACCGAGCATCTTGAGATCGCTCTCAAAATCATGATGCCCTACATTGAAAAAGCGTACGCCTCAAAAGGGGTGCAAGTGATCGGCGGCTATTACTACCCGCTACAAGTCTCGTGGTCGCGCAACAAGCTTGAATCCTTGGCAGACTTAAAAGGCCAAAAAATGCGGGTGACCTCGCCCGAGCAGTCTGCCTTTGTGCGCCAATTCGGCGGCGTACCCGCTACCTTAGGTGCTGAAGAGGTGCCCTCAGGCTTAGACACAGGTGTCATCAGCGGCGTCTTTACTGCCAGTTCAGGCGGAGGAAAAATCTGGGGTGACTTGCTGAAATATAGCTACCGCTTAGGACCTAATTTCTTCAACGCCTTCATCATCGTCAACAAAAACGCCTACGACAAGCTCACGCCAGACACTCAGGTCAAACTCAAAAACATCGTCGCTGATGTCATGCCGTGGAACACCAAGACTCTTTTTGAAGAAGAAGATCAAGTCACCGCTGCGCTACGCGCCAAGGGAATGAAGATCACTGAGCCAACAGCTGCCGATATGGCGTTGGGCGCGAAGCTGATGGAACCCTATTGGAAAACCTGGGCAGAGAAGCAAGGCCCAGGCGCAGTTGAAGCACTTGGCAAAATCCGCGCAGCCATTGGTCGCTAAAGGTCAACCATGAACACCACGACGAACAGTACAGAAGAGCATTACTGGGGCAAGGGCTTTATCGACGGCACCATGGTGTTTTGTCAACTCGCCATGCTTGCGATGATGCTGTTGGTCGTGGCCGAAGTCGCCGCGCGACTACTGGGCTTTAATCTCGAACTATCTGAAGAGTTCGGTGGCTATTTGTTAGTGACCGTCTCTTTTTTAAGCTTGGCTGGTTGTGCGATGCACAACAGCTTTCACCAGGTTGAATTAATCACCAGTCGCCTGTCCGCGCAGCAAAACCGCGTACTGATGGTGATCTTTATTTTGATCGCCTTGGCAACCTCTGTGATCTTGGACTATCACCTCATTAACTTTGTCATCGCTAGTTACGTGCGCAATGATCTTGCGCCGACCTTGTTAGAAACGCCGCTCTGGATCCCCAGACTCGTGATGCCGCTTGGGATCACACTGCTATGTATGGCACTGGTCGTGATGTTATTACGTGACGTCAAGCGGGTCATCAAACACGCAACAGGAGCAAAATAATGAGCTCGAGCACAGAAATTATTTTGATCTTTGGTATTTTTGTTGCACTGCTGTGTTCAGGCCTTTGGGTACCCTTTGCCATCACGGTTGCCTCGTTGCTCTATGTTGCAACACATGGCGGTTTTGGTAGCCTGAAGGCAATGGGCCTGGTCAGTTGGGGCAGTATGGATAGCTTTACGCTCACCGCGATCCCGCTGTTCATCATGCTTGCACTGATCATGGAGAAAAGCGGCTTAAGTTTCAGCGTGTATCGGGCGCTATCGCTGTTTGTGAAACGCATCCCTGGCGGTCTTTTACAAACCAACGTTGCAGGGTGCGCCTTGTTTGCTGCGATTAGTGGCTCTAGCGTTGCCACCGCCGCTGCGATCGGCTCGGTTGCCTTACCCCAGCTGTTACAGCGAGGGTATGACCGCAAGCTATCTGCCGGCACCCTTGCCGCGGGTGGCACACTTGGGATCATGATTCCCCCGAGCCTGGCCTTTATTATCTATGGCACCTTCACAGAAACCTCGATTGCCAAGCTATTTATGGCGGGAGTGGTTCCAGGGCTTGTGCTCACTGGGCTGTTCATGCTGTATGTCGCGATTCATGCCATCCTCAAACCAGAAATCGCCCCGCGTGAAACCGCCGCAATCACCAGACAAGAATGGACACGTGCGCTGTTTGATCTCATGCCTTTTGTCTTGCTCATCGGCGGCACGATGGGGAGCATTTATTTGGGCCTCGTCACACCAACCGAGGCTGCGGGCGTAGGCTGTCTGTTTGCAATCATCATCGCACGCATTTGGGGCGATCTTGACTGGCAATCGTTTCGTGAGGCCATGTTTGAAACCGTGTTGGTCAGCGGCAATATCTTGTTTATTGTTTACAGCGCCTTTTTATTTTCATACGCAATTTCAATGGCAGGCGTTGGACGCGATCTGACAAATTTTTTGGGCGGACTCAATTTAAGTCGTCTTGAGTTTTTAGCTTGTCTGTTTATTCTTTACACCATTCTGGGTTGCTTAATTGAAAGTATCGGGATGATTGTGATTACCGTTCCGTTGCTCTATCCAGTATTGCTTAAGTACGGCATTGACCCTGTTTGGTTTGGTGTCATTTTGGTATTGTTTATTGAAATGGGTCAAATCACGCCGCCGGTTGGAATCAATCTATTCGTGATACAGAGCATCTGGAAAGGAAAAATTTCTGAAGTCGTCTATGGCACCATTCCCTTTCACCTGATCATGTTTCTCGTGGTTGCATTGCTCGTCATCTGGCCAGAAATTGCCGTGTGGTTACCACGCGCCATGTCGAGATAGCGGGCACCTGAAGAGATGAGTCAAGCGCTACCCAAAGACACCGTAGCGAAAAAGCCTCTGTCGGCTGGCGTTAAAAAAAGGACAGACTGGACAAGTTTTCGTACAAACAAAAACTTGCCCAGCCCGCTTTACCATCAAATTTTTTCTTTCTTACGCGATCGGATCTTGGCGGGCGCATTTGATTCTGGCACTGTATTCCCGAGCGAAAGTCAGCTTGAGGCCGCGCTAAACGTTTCTCGTATTACGGCGCGGCGAGCATTAGAAGAACTGGCTGCGCGCGGACTCATCATCAGAACACAGGGCAAGCAGTCAATCGTCGCACTGTATCGCCCCAGCACGCAGTTGGTCGCGGGCGTCGAAGGCATGATTGAAAACAATCGACGCATGGGCGACTCGACCACAGTTGAGCTACTGGCTCACGAGCACATACCCGCAAGCACAGAGGTCGCTGCCAAACTTAAAGTTAAGCACAAGGCGTCCGTACTCTGGTCGGTGCGCGTGCGTCGCTTAAACGACATACCGTTTTCTTACGCTGTTACACATCTGCCCGCCTTTGTCAGTCGACAAGTCAAAACCGAACAGATGTCGACACGCCCGCTCATTGATCTACTTGAAAGTGCTGGCATCGTGATCGCTCGCGCCGAGCAAGTCATTTCAGCCGTACAGGCTACGCCAGAAGTTGCGCGAGCGCTGCACGTTGAGCCGGGCACCGCCCTGCTGCTTTCTGAGCGCATCGTCTACGACCGTTTTGAACGACCCGTTGAGCTCATCTGCGTGCAGTACAGACCCGACCTCTATCAATACGGTGTAGAACTTAAGCGCACGACTTCCGCGCAAGGCAATCGTTGGGCTTCAGACAAAAAGCCGAAAACTAAAGCCACCGCAACAACGAGCAAATAACGCAATAACCAGCAAATAATTTAATTCGCGCGTCAATTGCGCTCGAAACTATTGCAGTCGGATGCCTAGCTCTTTTACTAAGGGTTGCATCGCTGAGCGCTCATTTTTTATGGTATCAGCCATCTCTTGCGCAGTGCTGGCAACCGGCATCATGCCCATCGTTTCGAGTTGCTTAAGCATGGCCGGCTCTTGCAGCACTTGAGCCACTGTTTTTTGAATGAACGCCACACGCTCGGGCGGCATGCCGGCAGGGCCCATGAGCCCCAACCAAGGCAGCGACGAGTAACCTGCCAGACCTGACTCTGACAGCGTGGGGGTATCGGGCAGTCCTGCAAAGCGCTCAGGGCTTGTGATTGCGATTGCTCGCACTCTGCCACCATCGAGCATCGCCTTTGCGCTAGAAGGTGCCTCAAGCACGATATCAAGTTGCCCGCCTACCAAGTCACCCTGCGTTTTACTCGCCGCGTTGGCGGGCGCGTAAACCGCCTTGATGCCCACTTTTCTTGCGGTTTGCTCCCACACCAAGTGAAAAGCCGAGCCAATCGCGTACGAACCAATGGTGAGGTCGCGCGCCTTAGCCTGAGTCACAAAATCTTGCCACGTTTTTAACGGGCTATCTTGACGCACAATAAAAATAAAGGGCGTACGCGCAACCAGAGAAATTGGCTGCAGATCTTTGATGGGATCGTAGGGCAAGCTATCCACCGCAAACGGCATGATCGTGATCGATGACGCCGCCACCATTCCAATCGTGTACGCATCGGGCGCAGCCTTCACGATTGCGGTCGTACTTACAATGCCTGCACCGCCTGGACGGTTCTCGACAATCACTGGCTGACCCCAGACAGCGCTCAATCGCGTGGCCAACACCCGCAAAATCACGTCGATGGGCCCGCCTGGCGGATTCGCCACAATAATCTTGACCGGCTTATCTGGATAAACCCCTTGGGATTGGGCCTGCGCCTGGTTAAAACCTAAAGAGCAAAAGCCTAGGGTGCTTACTAGCCACAACCAGAAAGCAACGCGCAACCGTTGGTATTGAACGTTCATCTTCATCATCCTTTACAGTGCTATTCAAAGACACGGACGGCGGGGCTAGGTTCCCAGCCGGGCGCGCGACCATGAATAAACTCAATCCACGCAGTCTGCATCGTGTCGACCAGGCGGCGACCCTGCTCAGGCGTCATCCCTTGCAACATTGCGGCCCCAGTAAAGCTGTCGAGGTTACCAAAGACAAACGGCAAGTCGCTGCAATGGCACGCGCCAAATTCTGGGTTGGGTCCAAACGCGAATTCAAAGACCCAAGCCTCGCGCCCGGCCGCACGGGCGTCTTGTGCCCATTGCCGCGAGGGCGCGCCAAAGATTTTTTCACCAAGCTGTTGACTCGCGACGTTACGCTGGGTACCCGGAAACGCTGCCATTTCGTCGCGCGTGTAACCCAACAATACATCCGCACGCATAGCAGCTTGCTGCATCAGAGGCCCAACAGGCGACCCAAAGATCTCACCATCGATCACCGGGCAAAACAAACTGCGATTGGCGCCTTCTTCTTGCAACGCGGCAATCACCGCCTCGGCTTGTTGCGCGGCCAGTAACGCAGCCACCGGCAAGGCGCGAGCCTGCTCAAGTGTCTGTGCACCAGCTGCCTGCAAAAAAACGCGACTTAAGTGCGCGGCTTGCTCGGGTTCGCGAAAACCACGACCAAGCGAGGCACTATGCAAAATTGCACGCTTAAAAAGAGGCTTGCGTGCCAGCATTGCGGCGATATTAAAGCCGCCGGCAGAGTGCCCCATAACGGTGACGCGCGCAGGGTCACCACCAAAATGCTCGATATTTTCAAACACCCAGCGCACGGCGGCCTCTTCATCAAGCAGCCCGACGTTAGCCGTTTGACCTGGCACAAATAGCCACCCGAGTGAGGCCAGCCGGTAATTCACGCCAACAACCACACAGTCGCCACGCGCGGCGAGACGCGTGCCGTCGTACCAGGGCAGAGCACCGCCGCCACTTTGCCAGGCACCACCATGCAGCCACACTACAACAGGCCGTTTGTGCTGATCGACTCCGGGTGTCCAGATCGATAAACGCAAGCAGTCTTCATCTTGGATCGCCTCGAAGTCGCCCATCACATTACGCAAACGTGACGGGCGCTGTGGGCAAACCGGCCCAGGCTGTGTCGCGTCAAACGGCGGTTGAGCGCCCAAAGGCTGAGGCGCAGCAAACCGCAAGGCGCCCGTGGGGGCTTTGGCATAACGAAGCCCGAAAAAGCGTGCAACGCCGTCGCCTTGCACGCCCGTGACCGAGCCCTGTTTGAGATTAACGACTACCGGTTGATTGACGATCGACATCATGCGTGGCCGCCTTGCGTTGAAAATAAGTTGAGTACATTA
>CALFXX010000069.1 GCA_937952975.1 uncultured Alcaligenaceae bacterium | reverse complement strand
CGCTTGCAACTGTTCGTCAGACAATGCCTGCATGTGAGGCTCGAGAGCATTAATCTGCACCACATGACGGCGTAGCTGCTTGAGCAACCGATCATTGCTACTACCAAAGATTTTTTTAAGTAGTGAAAACATACGCGTCAGACCCACACAGACCCGTGCAAACTGCACACCTGTCAGCGCCAAAAAGAGTTAAAGCAGCTTGCTGCCAGTAAGCCTCGCAGTTTAACGCAGGCGGGGCTTTCCCGTCAGGGTGAGGTGTCGAACGCCCTCTGACTCGGGGCGGCGGCACTACCAAGCGCCCTTAGGCAGACGGACAGATTCACTGCCGATCAAATCAGGTGCCAGGGGGCTGCCGGTCAGGTAGGCCCTCGGATCTAACGATTTATCGTTCTGGCGGACCTCAAAATGCAGGTGTGGCCCCGTCGACAGCCCGGTCGAACCGACGCGCGCAATCATTTGACCTCGGCTCACCAAATCCCCTTTTTTAACCAAAAGCACCTCGGCATGCGCGTAACGGGTCAGCAGGCCGTCACCGTGATCAATTTCGATCAGGTTTCCGAAGCCACTGTGTCTGGCAGCAGTGCGCACGACGCCTCCAGCGGCCGCTAAAATTGGGGTTCCTGAGGGTGCAGCGAAGTCTAAACCCTCATGCACACTGGGTTCGGAGTTAAACGGGTGCTTGCGCCAACCATACGTAGAACTTAGCTGTGACAAGGTGCCGACCGGCATGGCAGTTGGCTGACGGGCAAGCGTCGCAGAATGCTTGGTCAGCACCACATCCAACAGTCGAAACTGCTCTGTCTGGTTGGCGAGATCTGATTGAAAGTCGCGTAGTTGCTGACCCATTCGGGCTAAAAGTCTTTTGTCGGTGTCGGTCTTTGATGTGCTCATCTGAGCTTTTCCGGGCACGATCTGCAACTGGGCGGCAGGCAAACCCGCCAAACCAGCGACTCGGCGGCTTAGCACGTCAAGGCGCTGATAATTTGCCTGCAAGACCCCAAGCTGTGTCAACAACGCGTCAAGTGCCTGTCGGTCTGCGTTGAACATTTCACGAGCGATACGCGCACGATACCCAACTGCGTCCGATCGCTCGGTAAAAGCAGATCCGGTGGGACGCAGCAGTACGCCGCCCAGGTAAAAGGCCGCTGCCAGCAGGGTCAGACCAATCAGCACACACCGACGAATACTCAGCGTTAAGATGCCGTGAACCGCCCGCTCGCGAGGCATAATGATGACCTTCATACAAATTCCTTCTCATTTATGGCTACGACTCCTCGCAGGCCTTCCGGCAACCCCACCAAAGGGGCTCACTTGATCGGATGGCTTGGTCACGATACGCAGGCTGCAAGCGTGCTCGCAACGGCTCAACTTCACCTGAAGTTACGCGGAGTCGTTGAGCAGGCCTTGCCGGCGGCCATGCGCGGAGCCTTCGACGTTTTAAAAATCGAACAAAGTACGCTGACCTTGATGGTTTCAAGCGCAGCCTTTGCCGCGAAATTTCGTCAATTAGCGCCAAGAGTGATTACACACATACAGGCAGCAGGCTGGAACTTGCTTGAAATCAAATTACGGGTACAGGGAGGGCTCGGAATTCCTGTGGCCGCTCAACCGCCAAGAGAGGCACGCGCGCTCGACCAACAAGACTTGAAAACGTTTGAGGCGCTAACCCATCAGTTGCGGCCCGGACCACTCGCCGACGCTGTCGCCCGGTTACTCGCCCACCACCAGCCCAGTCAGGGACAGGGGCAGAAACAGGAACATGGGCTCAGGCCAGCTTCCACTCATGGCGAAACGCCTGAGGCGCCTGTGCCGCAGACTCATAAGTGATGACTTCAAAGGCGTCGGGCTGAGCTAACAGCTTAAGCGCCAGCTGATTGTTTAACGCATGACCCGACTTGCACGCCACGTAGCGGGCGACTAGAGGCTTACCGATCAGGTATAGGTCGCCCACTGCATCAAGAATCTTGTGTTTAACGAACTCGTCGTCGTAGCGCAAGCCATCTGAATTTAAGACTCGATACTCGTCCATCACAATGGCGTTATCAAAGCTGCCACCTCGGGCCAAGCCGGCCGAACGCAAAGCCTCGACCTCGTTGACAAAGCCAAACGTGCGCGCCCGAGCGATTTGCTTAACGTAAGAGTCCGTTGCGAAATCGATTTCGGCAAAGCTGGCGGTCGAGTCGATTGCTGGATGGCGAAAATCGATTGAAAACGCGACTGCGAAGCCCTCGTGTGGCTCAAGGCGAGCCCATTTAGCATCGTTTCCTTCGCCTTCACGCACTTCGATGGGCTTTAAAACCCGTAAAAACTGTTTTGGACTGGCCTGCTCTTGGATCCCTGCGGAACGCAACAGATAAACAAAAGTGGCGGCGCTGCCGTCCATGATGGGCACTTCTTCGGCCGTGAGGTCAACATGCAAATTGTCAATGCCTAAACCGGCAAGGGCAGACATTAAGTGCTCAACGGTCGAGACCCGTGCTTGTCCGTTTGACAGAACCGAGGCCATGCGCGTGTCTTTAACCATCGCTGCCTGCGCAGGGAGATCGACAACCTCAGGCAAATCGATTCGATGGAAGACGATTCCGGTATCGGGTGCCGCTGGGCGCAAAGTCAACTCAACCCGTCGACCTGAGTGCAGGCCAACCCCAGTGGTTTTAACAAGCTGCTTGATAGTGCGTTGACGAAACATAGGGCCCAAAAACTCTTAATATAACTTGGTCAATTGTAACGCTTTTAGTCATTGCTGCGCTGCAAATGACAGGCGACAGCACACCCGAGTCGGGGAACCCGGGTGTGTGCCCAACCGCCCCATGAGGGCGACTGGCAGAGGGAGCGATCTAAGCGAGCTAAATAAAACTTTTTAACAACTGCCTTTAGCACGCTTCAATCCTGACTTAATCAGCCTGTCGACGCAAAAATGCCGGTATGTCGTAGTGCTCCATACCAGAAGTTTCAAGAGCACGAACCTGAGCCTGAGCATGCGCGCCACGGCCGCGAATCACGGTCGGAGCACTGATTTCGGCGCCGTTGGCCATGGTGAGGCCATCTGTTCCGTTACGCAAGCCAACTGCAGCCTCTGGCACCTGAACTAACTTTGGCTTAGCTCGACCCAGACCGGTTGCAACGACCGTGACACGCAGATTGTCGCCCATTGATTCGTCATAAGCTGTACCGAAAATAACGGTCGCATCGGCCGATGCAAAGCTCTGGATATGATCCATCACCGTGCGCGTCTCTTTCATCTTCAGCGAGCTGCTTGCGGTGATATTCACCAGCACGCCACGCACACCGTTCAAATCCACGCCTTCAAGTAGCGGGCAAGCAACCGCTTGCTCAGCTGCGATCTTGGCGCGATCAGGTCCGCTAGCAATCGCTGTACCCATCATGGCTTGACCTTGCTCGCCCATAATGGTTTTAACGTCTTGGAAGTCGACGTTTACGTTACCTTCGACGTTGATGATCTCAGCGATACCCGCACATGCGTTGTGCAAGACATCATCAGCTGCTTTGAAGCAGTCGGCCTGCGTCGCATCTTCGTCCATTAATTCGTACAGGTTTTCATTGAGCACGACAATCAGCGAGTGCACATGTTTTGAAAGTTCATCAATGCCTTCTTCAGACATTTTCATGCGCCGATTACCCTCGAACGAAAAAGGCTTGGTGACCACACCAACGGTCAAGATACCAAGATCTTTTGCAACTTCGGCAACAATCGGACCTGCGCCTGTGCCTGTTCCGCCACCCATACCTGCGGTAATAAACACCATATGCGCACCCGCCAACGCCGAGCGAATTTCTTCGCGTGCCGATTCAGCGGCCGCACGGCCTTGATCAGGCTTGGCGCCTGCACCGAGCCCCGAATTACCCAAGCGAATCTGCACGGGTGCATTGGTTGCAGCCAATGCTTGCGCATCGGTATTGCAGCAAATGAAATCGACCCCTTGCACGCCCGAACGGATCATATGCGAGACGGCATTGCCGCCCGCGCCGCCCACACCCACCACCTTAATAACAGTGGATTTTTTTGCGTTATCTAGCATTTCAAACATCATGATTGACTCCCTCAAGTCGTAACTACAAAACGTTTCTAAAAGTCCCCAACTACATGTTTTAGAAATCGTTTCAAACGCGATGCCGATCGTATCCGCACCGAGTTTGAAACGCCTCTCTAGCAGACCGGCAGCACAAAAAGGTAGCTGCCCATCTGTTTGGCGTCAGATGACGCCAATTCAATGCATAAACCACTCTTTCATTCTAATCAGTACCGCCTTAAAACTGCCAGACTGCTGCGTCGCTTTACGGCCACGCAAACGTTGCATACGCGCCTCGCTCAGCAGACCCATCACCGTCGAAAAACGCGGGTTGCGCATGACATCCGCCAAACTACCCTGATATTCGGGCACCGCAACGCGCACAGGCTTTAAAAAGATATCTTCAGCGAGCTCGACAATACCAGGTAGTAAGGCCGTGCCACCCGTCAACACCACGCCCGACGATAACAAATCTTCATAACCTGAATCCCGAACCACACCTTGAACCAAATCGAACAACTCTGCAACCCTTGGTTCGATAATCGCACCAAGGGTTTGGCGCTTGACCAAACGCGGAGCACGATCGCCCAAGCCAGGCACCTCAACTGTATCGTCAGGGTTTGCAAGCACTTCTTTTGCAACGCCATAACGCAATTTGATTTCTTCGGCATCAGGCGTAGGCGTACGCAACCCTTGCGCAATATCGTTAGTAATTTGATCGCCGGCGATGGGCAGCACTGCGGTATGGCGAATCGCGCCTCCGGTATAGATCGCCACGTCAGTTGTCCCCCCGCCGATGTCGACTAGCACGACGCCAAGGTCTTTTTCGTCTGCGGTCAAACACGTTTGGCTTGAAGCTAAAGGCTGCAAAATTAAATCTTGCACCTCAAGTCCGCAGCGGCGGACACACTTGACAATATTTTGTGCCGCGCTGACAGAGCCCGTCACAATATGCACCTTGACCTCAAGGCGCAAACCACTCATACCGATCGGCTCGCGAATATCCTCTTGTCCGTCAACAATAAATTCTTGGGTCAAAATATGCAGAACCTGCTGATCGGTCGGGATGTTCACCGCTTTTGCTGTCTCAATGACGCGAGCGACGTCGGTGGCCGTCACCTCTTTATCTTTGACCGCGACCATCCCACTCGAGTTAAAGCTTCGAATATGGCTACCGGCAATCCCGGTATACACATCGCGAATTTTGCAATCCGCCATCAGTTCGGCTTCTTCTAGGGCGCGTTGGATTGCAGTCACCGTGGCTTCGATGTTCACGACAACACCTTTTCGCATGCCGCTTGATTCATGTTGGCCTAAGCCAAGCACTTCAAAACGGCCCTCGGGCAGAATCTCGGCCACCACAGCAACAACTTTGCTGGTGCCAATATCGAGAGCGACGATCAGATCCTTGATGTCACGGGTCATAGCGTTATCGTTTCTTTTTCGGTTGAGTAGGTTCGGGGAGAGCGGCGAGCGTGATCGCAAAGCCGTTGGGATAGCGTAGGTCGGCATGCGTCAAGGCACGCCCACCCGTTCGTTGATTGATTTGAGGCATCGCTTGCACAAAACGCTCGATCCCTTCCGAAAAGGGCAAAGCGCCAGGGATTCCACCTTGCGAATCAGCGGCCTCTGCGCCAGGATCTCGCGCCAGGGCCAGAGTCATCCCACTTGAGAGTTTGACCTGCCAGGCCAGGCGGTTATTCAGAGACAACTCTTTTACCGTTAACCCAAGCGGCGCGAACCAGCGCTCAAGCTCGGCATAGCGAGACACAACCAAGCCTTCTTTGCCCTCGGGTCCCTCAAACTGAGGCAAGCTCACATCGTCGTCGAGTTCGCCCTGATTGGCGGTAAACACCTGCGCCCAGGTGTTAATCATCTGATTTTCGTTCCAGAGTGCAAGGGGCTGATGCTCTTCGACGGTTACGCGCAACGTGTTGGGCCAAATTCGCCGAACAGAAGCGGTTCTCACCCAGGGTACTGCCTCGAATACAGCCTGCGCCTCGGATAAGCGGATTGTAAAAAAATTGCCTGTTAACTTGGTTGCAATCGAAGCTTGAACGTTTTCGGGCGTGACATAGCGCAGGTTGGTGTTGCGCGTCGGCTCGAGTTCGATCGCCTGCAAACTAAACATGGGGCGCTGCATCACCCAGTGCAGGCACCCGGCAAGCACGGCCAACACCGCCATCACCGCGAGGGTGTTGGCAAGTCTGTTGATCGTACGAGCTTCATTCCACACAATCAGCCTCGCTCTTTCTGGTCGTCACCCAGGTGCCCAATCTTGCAGCGGGCGCCTGACAGAATTTGCATACACAACTCAGGGTAACTCATACCGATCGCTTTGGCCGCCATCGGCACTAAAGAATGTCCAGTCATACCTGGCGAAGTATTTATCTCAAGCAGCCAGGGTCGATTATTTTGATCTAGCATCAAATCAGCACGCCCCCAGCCTTCGCAACCCACGGCACGATAGGCCTGCACAGCAATCTCTGCGATTTCAGTCGCCAAGGCTTGGTCTAGCGGCGCAGGGCAAAGGTACTGTGTGTCGTCTGAAAAATATTTATGCTGATAATCGTAGTTGCCCTGTGGGGCTACGATTTCGATTATCGGCAACGCACGTGCGCCTTTACCTCGCCCCAAGATCGCAACGGTCAATTCGCGCCCGGCCACGAACTGCTCGGCCAATACCACCTCGTCGAACTGGGCAGCCGTCTGGTAGGCCTCAGTAAGCTCAGAGGCTGCAGTCGCTTTGACAATGCCCAGCGTCGAGCCCTCATGAGGGGCTTTCATCATCAACGGTAAGCCCAAGGCAGCCACGGCCGCAGCCACCTCACTGGCATCCGTTAGCGCTCGGTATCCCGGCGTTGGCAACCCAGCCTCTAACCACACTCGCTTTGTCATCACCTTATCCATGGCAAGGCTCGATGCCATCGGTCCGCTGCCGGTGTAGGGGATTCCCAATAACTCAAGTGCGCCCTGTAAGGCGCCGTCTTCGCCGTAACGCCCGTGCAAAGCGATGAATACACGATCGAATTGCTGCGCAGCAAGCTCGGCCAAACTACTTTGGCCCGTATCAAACAAATGCGCATTCACGCCCTGTCCACACAGGGCTGCATGTACGCCCGCTCCAGACATCAGCGACACTTCACGCTCTGCCGAGCGCCCACCGTACAACACGCCGACTTTACCGAAAGCCTGTGTCATGCTGGCACTCCTAGTTGATAGGGCACTTTGCTGATCGAGCCTGCGCCCATCACGATCACAACGTCGCCATCTTGCGCAAAACTTAAGATCGCTTCGGGCATGGCTGCGACGTCTTCTACGAATAAAGGCTCAACTTTGCCCGCAACACGCACACCACGCGCGAGCGCACGCCCATCGGCAGCCACTAACGGCGGCTCGCCAGCGGAATACACCTCAGTCAACAAGACGGCATCCGCAGAACCCAAGACGTTGACAAAGTCTTCAAAGCAATCGCGCGTTCTGGTGTAACGGTGCGGCTGAAACGCCAGCACCACTCTGCGATCAGGCCAGGCGCCACGCGCGGCAGCTAACGTAGCAGCCATCTCGACTGGATGATGACCATAATCATCCACCACCCTGAAGGTGCCGCCCTTAGCGGCCTTGAAGTCGCCAATTTGGGTAAAGCGACGTCCAACGCCCTTGAACTCAGAGAGCCCTTTGGCAATCGCTTCATCGCTCACGCCAAGCTCTGTCGCCACTGCAATGGCGGCCAGGGCGTTCAACACGTTATGGACGCCCGGAAGATTGAGACTAATCGCTATTGGACTGAGCTCGCCCTCGCGCGTTTGGCGTCGCACATCAAATTGCATACGTGTGCCCAGCGCCTTGACATTGCTCGCGACCACTTGAGCGTCGGGCGACAAGCCGTAGGTTGTCACGGGGCGCGAAATGAAGGGAATAATTTCACGAACGTTAGCGTCATCGGCGCAGACGATCGCGCTGCCATAAAACGGCAGACGTTGCGTAAACTCAACGAAAGCGCCTTTCAGTTTCGCTAAATCATGTCCGTAGGTATCCATATGATCGGCGTCGATATTTGTAATGATCGCCATCACTGGTAGCAAATT
Source organism: uncultured Alcaligenaceae bacterium (assembly GCA_937952975.1). GTDB lineage: Bacteria > Pseudomonadota > Gammaproteobacteria > Burkholderiales > Burkholderiaceae_B > Zwartia. The sequence continues at coordinate 18,234 of CALFXX010000069.1, read as the reverse complement.
CAAAAACGACGCGTCTGATTCGTCCGCCTCGACGACGATAAAGTCGCCCTGCCCCAGCCCAGCATTGGCGCCGGCCGCCGTCAGTCGACCACCAATCACAAAGGTTGGATCGAGTCCGCCCGCTGCCAACACGCTCGCGACTAGGCTCGTAGTAGTCGTTTTGCCATGCGTCCCCGCCACGGCGATGCCTCGCTTCAGACGCATCAGTTCGGCCAACATCACAGCGCGAGGCACCACAGGAATTCGCGCCTGACGTGCGGCGATTACTTCGGGGTTATTGTTCGCAACAGCCGTCGAGGTTACCAGCGCATCGGCCCCGGCAATATTCTCGGCCTGATGCCCAAGCGCAATGCGTGCGCCCAAACTCGCCAGGCGCTGCGTTGCTGCCGAATCTGCGAGATCTGACCCTGAGATGCGGTAACCGAGGTTCAACAGCACCTCAGCGATACCGCTCATCCCCGAGCCACCAATGCCCACAAAGTGGATGTGTTCAATGCGGTGCTTCATGCAGATACCCCAGCGAGTTCTTCGCAAATATCGGCGATACGTTGCGCCGCCCGAGGACGTGCATGTGCTCGTGCACGCTGTGCCACGCCACTGAGTTCTTGACGGCTACGCGCAAGCAACCATTGACTGAGTGTGTCTGGTGTTAATTCTTTTTGCTGAAGCAGCCAGGCGGCCATATCGTGACTCAAAAAACGAGCGTTGGCCGACTGGTGATCGTCCACTGCGTGGGGGTAAGGGACGAACAGTGCAGCCACACCAGCTGCTGCAACTTCGGCAACCGTCATCGCACCTGCTCGACAAATTAATAAATCAGCCTGAGAAAGTGCCTCTGCAATATTCTCAATAAAAGGGACGCAACGCGCGCTCACGCCAGCCTGCGCGTAGGCTGAAAGCAGAGTATCCAGATGTAATGCGCCAGCTTGGTGGGTGACATTGGGGCGCTGCTCGAGCGGGATCTTGGCCAGAGCCTGGGGCAAGAGCTCATTCAAGGCTGTCGCCCCTAAACTGCCGCCAAGTACTAACACCTGCAAGGGTCCCGAACGTTGCGCGTAGCGGCTTTCAGGCTCTGCCAGCGCAGCGACATCCTGTCTCACCGGATTGCCTACCACCTCGGCCTGCTCTAAGGCCTTTGGAAAGCCCGCCAAGACGCGCTGCGCGATACGTGCCAACCAGCGATTCGCCATCCCGGCAATCGCATTTTGTTCGTGTAGCACCAGCGGCGTGGCACGCAAGGCGCTCACAACTCCACCGGGAAACGCGACATACCCGCCCATTCCTAGTACCACATTCGGACGAATGACTGAGAACTGTCGCCATGCCTGAACCAACGCGCGCAGCAATAAGAAAGGAGCTTGCAGCTTAGCCAAAAGGCCTTTGCCACGGAAACCCGCAAACCGCAGGGCGGCCAGCGTGTACCCGGCTGCTGGCACGAGTTTGCCTTCCATTTTGTCAGGATTGCCCAGCCAGCGAACCGTCCAACCACGAGCCCGTAAGACCTCGGCAACGGCCAGACCGGGCATGATGTGTCCGCCAGTGCCACCAGCCATGATCAACACCACAGGCGAACGTGTACTCATGAGCGAACACCTCGCATCATGTTGCGATTTTCAAAATCGACTCGTAACACCAAGGCGATTGCACACAAATTCATGACGATCCCAGTGCCACCGTAACTCACCAGCGGCAACGTCAACCCCTTGGTCGGCAGCAGCCCCAGGCACACGCCAATGTTGATGAACGACTGAACACCAAACCAAATCCCGACACCTTGCGCCACGAGCCCGCCAAACGGACGCTCCATAGCAATCGCTTGACGCCCGATTTCAATACAACGATGAACCAACACGCCGAACAAGGAAATCATCAACAATATGCCGACGAATCCGAGTTCTTCGCCTATCACTGCCATGATGAAATCGGTGTGCGCTTCGGGCAAATAGTGCAACTTTTCAACACTCCCGCCCAACCCAACGCCGGTCCACTGTCCTCGACCAATCGCCACCAGCGAATGAGAAAGCTGGTAGGAATCCTTCAGAACATTTTCTGGATTCCAAGGATCCAAGTACGCGAAGATGCGCCGCGTTCTAAACGGGGATAACCAGATAATCAGTGCAAAGGCCGAGGTTAAGAGCAGAGCGATGCCTGAAAAAATATGCGCATTGATCCCTCCTAAGAACAAGATGCCCATTGAAATCGCGACAACCACGATCACGGCGCCCAAATCAGGTTCTTTTAGCAAAAGCCCCGCTACAACAGCCAAGGCCACTGCGATCGGTAAAAAGCCGCGCAGAGTACTGTGCATTTGGTCTTGCTTACGTATGGTGTAGTCCGCCGTAAATAACAAGGCGGCAATCTTCATTAACTCAGATGGCTGAAAAGTAACTGGCCCAATGGGCAGCCATCGCATGGCACCATTGACACGCCGACCGATTCCAGGAATCAGCACCGCCACCAGCAGTAGTGTCGTGATGATAAAAATCCAGACGGTCGCGCGCTGCCAAGCCTCAATTGGTACGGTCAACACAAAGGCTGCAACAAACAGACCCGCGCATACATACAGCGTTTGACGCATCACGAAGTAGTAGCGCCCATAATTTGTAAAACGAGGGCCATCCGCCAATGCGATCGCAGCTGAATACACCATCAAAATGCCGATCGCGACTAACAGGCTCGTCGCCACAACCAGCGGCAAATCGTAATTGCGCATGGTGGTGCGGGTTGGGCGCACCGCGTTCACACTATTCGTTAACTCGGCAAAGAGGCTCATGCCACCTCCCCTTGGCTGAGCGCCAATTCATGTGCTGCTTCAACAAAAACCAACCCGCGGTGCCCGTAGTTGCGAAACATATCCAAACTGGCACAAGCGGGCGATAACACGACCGCATCACCCTCTTGAGCTTGAGCGAAGGCTAACTCAACGGCCTGCGGCAACGTTTGCGCAAGCAGGCATGGCACGCCAGTTGGCGCGAGCGTATCTAACAACAAAGGCGCATCTTGTCCGATCAGAACCACGGCACGCGTATGGCGGGCCACAACCGAAACTAAGGGCGAAAAATCCTGCCCTTTTCCGGCGCCGCCGGCGATCAACACGGAGCGTCGCCCTAATCCTTCTAAGCCAGCGACCGTCGCACCAACGTTAGTGCCTTTACTATCGTTCAAAAAATCAACACCACGAATAGTTCGGACAAATTCCATGCGATGCGGCTCGCCCACGTAGTCACCGGCGGCACGCAGCATTGGGCCCAGGCCCGCGCCCACCGAACGGGCTAAGAGAAGCGCGGCTTGAGTATTGAGCGCGTTATGCAGACCACGCAGGCCTAACGCATCGATGGGCATCAAACGCACCAAACGACCCGAGGCACGCTCAGGGGGGGGTGCATTCTTTTTGCGCTTAACCGGCGTTGGCAGGTCGTCTTCAAACTCAGTTGCCTCAGAGGTCGTGAGCCATAAAACATCGTGGCTGCTTTCAAGCCCGACATCGCCTGTAAACATCGGTGCGTCGCGACCAAAGCTTCGTACGTTCATGCTTGCGAGTGACTCACACATTGCCATCACCGACGCATCATCGCGATTGACAATCAACACATCCGTCATGCCATAGATACGGGCTTTTGCTTGCGCATACGCCTGCATGTTGCCGTGCCAGTCGAGGTGATCCTGCGTGACATTGAGCACAACGGCTGCGGTCATGCGCAAAGTCCGGGTTGTTTCAAGTTGAAAGCTCGACAACTCAAGCACCCAGACGTCGGGCAACATATTGGTATCTAAGGCATCGATCAACGACTCAAGCGCTGCTGGGCTGATATTGCCAGCGGCGCGTGCGCGAATCCCCGAAGCTGCCAACATATGGCGAGTCAGCGCCGTCACCGTTGTCTTACCGTTTGTGCCCGTCACACCCAGAACGCGTGGCGCATACTGCTGCACCGCCTGCAGCTGTTGTAAAGCACGCGCAAATAATTCAATTTCACCAATCACTTCAATGCCAGCGGCATCGGCCTGTTCAAGCAACTCTTTGACGGGCGACATGCCCGGTGCCAGCCCGGGGCTCAGCACAAGCAAGCCCACCCCTTCGAGCAGTGAAGCGTCAAACACCTCACAACCAAGATGTAAGTCTAAGGCCGCAACATCGACTGAAGCTGTCAAGGCGTCAAGCCCGGCCGGCGCCTGGCGCGTATCGGCTACACGCACGGCTGCACCGTTGCGTACACACCAACGCGCGGCAGCAACACCGGTCTCCCCGAGTCCGACAACCAGGACGCGTGAAGGCAGCGCAGAGGACAAAACTGTTTCGTTCATCGAATCTTCAGTGAAGCTAAACCTACCAACACCAGCATCATGCTGATGATCCAAAAGCGCACGACGACTTGCGTTTCTTTCCAGCCACCCACTTCAAAGTGATGATGAAGCGGTGCCATTTTCAAAATACGTTGCCCCTGTCCGTACCGATAGCGGGTGTATTTAAACCATGAAACCTGCAACATCACCGATAGCGTTTCAACGACAAAGACGCCACCCATAATGAATAAGACGATTTCTTGCCGAACGATAATTGCAATCGTGCCCAACATGCCGCCTAGCGCCAAAGCGCCCACGTCACCCATAAACACCTGGGCGGGGTACGCGTTGAACCATAAAAATGCCAGGCCAGCCCCTGCAAGTGCTGCGCACAACACCATTAATTCTCCAGCGCCTGGCACATATGGAAACAATAAATAGCGTGAATAGTCGACGCGACCCACGACATAGGCAAACACGCCCAAGGCCGAGCCAACCATCACAGTTGGCATAATCGCCAAGCCGTCGAGACCGTCGGTAAGATTCACTGCATTACTTGTCCCAACAATCACACACCAACTCACCGCCACAAAGCCAAGTGCACCCAATGGATAACTGAAGGTTTTAAAAAATGGAACAATGAGATCAGCACGTGCAGGCAAGGTCACCGCGAAACCACCTGTCGCCCAGTCTGCTATCACTGTCCACAAATTGGCAGAGCTAGGCGCCGAGATCGCAAACATGAGATAGAGCGACGCGACCCCACCAATGAGAGCCTGCCAAAAGAATTTTTGGCGAGCAGGCATCCCTTCTGGGTCGCGATGCACCACTTTGCGATAGTCATCAACCCAACCCACCCAGCCCAAACCAAGCGTCACCAACAACACCACCCACACATAACGGTTGCGCCAATCCGCCCATAGAAGCGTGCTGACGGCGATCGAAATGAGAATAAGCGCGCCACCCATCGTTGGCGTACCCGTTTTGACCAAATGAGTCTCAGGGCCATAGCTGCGAACAGTTTGACCAATTTTCAAAGCGGTAAGCTTGCGGATGACTCGCGGCCCAGCCACTAAACCGATCAACAGCGACGTCGCACACGCGAGCACAGCTCGCAGCGTGATGTATTCAAAGACAGCAAAACCACGTGCATAGTTGTCGGCCAACCAACCGAATAGTTCAAACAGCATGCTTCACCCGGTCTTTATCTGTTGCCTCAAGGCGCTCTAAGCAAGCGCGCACAATTTTTTCCATGCGCATAAAGCGCGACCCTTTGATCAAGATACTTTTCGGCAGATGTTGCACGATCCAATCACTTGCCTCTTCGGGCGTATCACATACCACTGCTTTCGAACCAAACGCGACTGCGGTTAACTGTGTTGCTTGCCCAAGCGTTAATAAATGCTCGATACCGCACTCGCGGGCATAGACTCCGACTTCTTCGTGCATCGCGGGCCCGTTGTCACCCACCTCGCCCATGTCACCTAAGACCAGCACGCGTGGTGCCGGTAGCGAGGCGAGTACGTCAATCGCCGCACGTACCGAATCAGGATTTGCGTTATACGAGTCATCAATGAGCATGACGCCGTTGGCGAGACGATGCGGCTGCATGCGACCAGACACAGCGTGAAAAGCCGCAAGCCCTTGTTCGATCGCCGACAGCGGAACACCCGCCGCCACAGCGCAAGTCGTGGCAGCCAAAGCGTTCAGCAGGTTGTGCCTACCCGGCACTGCCAAGACCACGCGGCCTTCGCCTACCGGTGTGTGAACAATGAAGCTTGTGCCTAAGGCGTCGGCTTGAATATCACTGGCCCAAATTTCAGCCTGAGAGGTCGTGCCAAAGCGCAGGCTAGAGTGCTCGCTCGCAAGCTCAAGCCACAGCTGAGAAAAAGTATCCGCGCTCGGGAACACTTTAATCCCCTCGGGCATCAACGAAGCGTAGACCGCCGCGTTTTCACGCGCGACCGCTTCAACATTCACCATAAACTCTTGATGCTCACGTTGTGCGTTGTTGACTAACGCCACCGTTGGCTCAGCCGCCTGCGCCAAGACTGCGATTTCGCCTGGGTGATTCATGCCTAACTCGAGCACCGCCGCTTGATGCTCGTGGCGCAAGCGTAACAAGGTCAACGGAACACCCAATTCGTTATTCAAATTACCAACGGTCGCCAACCGATGAGCCTCACCTAGCCACGCAGCCAAGATCGAGGAAATCATCTCTTTGGTAGTCGTTTTCCCGTTGCTACCGGTCACAGCAATCAAAGGAATGGCAAATTGACGGCGCCAAGCTCGTCCGAGCTGTAGCAGCGCGGCACGCGTATCCCCTAGCACGACCTGAGCCAGACCGTGCACGGGTCGCAAGGTTTCTACGATTGCAGCGCAGGCGCCCGCCTTCTGAATTTGTTCAAGGTAGTCGTGACCGTCAAAGTTATCGCCCTTGAGTGCCAAAAATATCGAGCCCGCCTCCAGGCGTCTCGAGTCAGTTTGAATCGCTCTGTGTTGCTTGAGTAAGAAGGCGGCCTGCGCCCATTGACGATCATCAAAAGGGGTACGCCCGCCGGCAGCCTCTTGGTAGGTCTCGTGGCCTTTTCCTGCAATCAGTACGACATCCTCGGGGGCTGCGCCAAAGATGGCGGCCAAAATTGCCTGAGCCCGGTCTGGCTCGATTGCCACGTTTGCGCACGTACCTGGTAAGCCAGCAACGATCTCGGCAATGATCGCATGCGGATTTTCATCGCGCGGGTTATCGCTTGTCACAATCACACGGTCGGCGAGTCGCTGTGCGACCTCACCCATGATCGGCCGCTTACCAGCATCGCGATTACCGCCGCAGCCGAAGACGCACCATACGTTTGCGCTACGCGCTTGCGCCAACTCTCGTGCAACCTCTAACGCGCGAGCGAGCGCGTCTGGGGTATGCGCATAATCAACCAGCACAGTCGGCACAGCGTGGTCAGTTAAAAAGGATCCGACTTTTTGCAGTCGTCCATCGACGGGCGCAAGCTTGGCGAAGCTAGCGGCGATATTCGCCAAAGGCCAATCAAGCGCTTTAAGTAAAGCCGCGACACATAAAAGATTTGAAATATTGTGGCGACCATACACGCGCGTTTGCACGGCGACCCGCTCGTTCTTAGCGTGCAAGAGCCAATGCCCGGTGCTCACGCTGTCAGCCAAGAGCTCGGCGCGAAGTGCGGACGGGGCCGAGCCTGACTCGGACTCGATGCCATACGTCACAATAGGGCAGGTTGCACTTGAGATTAAGCTGGCGCTCTGAACATCATCTGCATTGAATACGCCGACATGCAGCCCTGGCCAGGCAAAGAGACGTGCCTTCGCCGCTGCATACGCCTGCATGGTGTGGTGATAATCGAGATGATCACGCGAAAGATTGGTAAACCCGGCTGCAAAGATTCGCACGCCGGCAAGACGACCTTGCTCTAAACCGATTGACGAGGCCTCAAGTGCAACATACTCTGCGCCAGCCTCGCGCAAAGCTGCCAGGCTTCGGTGCATCGAGATCACATCGGGGGTTGTGAGCGCGCCTGTACGAACCGACCCATCCGGAAACCGCACACCCAGTGTGCCAAGCGCCCCTGCCGCAAAACCAACCCCTTGGAGCGCATCGGTCAACCATTGCACGCAACTGGTTTTGCCGTTGGTGCCAGTCACCGCCATCACTTTCATATGCGCAGAGGGCTGGTCATACCAAAGATCAGCCAAGTCACCGAGTCGCTCGTTTAAGTCTGTCAGCCCGAGCACCGGCACACTGAAGTCACTCGGCTGCCATTGCACCGTCGAGCCAACATGCATCAGCACCGCGCCCGCGCCCTGCTCGATCGCAGTCAGGATGAAATCTCTACCGTCTGCAGCCAACCCTGGACGCGCGACAAAGACGTCACCGGCACGCACGGCCCGCGAGTCGAGCTGCAGATGCGCGCCGCACTCAATTTTGCTGCGCAGCAGCGCAATAATGTTGGCATTCGACAATTGCGTGTCAAGTAGAACCGCGCGTATCATCGCGAGCCTCCCCCAACAGCCACGACAGCCGATTCGAGCGCAGTGTCTGGCTGCACGTTCATCGTGCGTAAGGTACCGCCCACAATTGCCGCAAAGACTGGTGCCGCGACCTTGCCGCCATAATAAACACCAGCCTGGGGCTCATCAATCGTGACCGCCACAACGATGCGCGGATCTGATACCGGGGCAAAGCCAACAAACGAGCCTCGATAACGGCTTGTGCTGTATTTGCCATCAACAATTTTGCGCGCCGTACCGCTCTTACCCGCTACCCGATAGCCCTGCACCTGCGCAGCCTTTGCCCCTTCGGGCCCAGCGGCAGCTTCAAGCCATAAGCGAATTTTTTGTACCACTTCGGGTGGGTAGATCTGAGTCGTGGTGGGCTGATCGTCGCGCTTGACCAACGTGAGTCCAACCATATCGCCGTCGCGTGCAAATACAGTGTAGGCACGCGCCATTTGTAAAAGCGAAACGGAGAGCCCGTATCCGTAAGACATCGTTGCTTTTTCAATTAACCGCCAACGCTCGTGTGGCCGAAGCCTGCCTGCTGCAGCGCCCGGAAAACCAGTCTGAGGCACCTGCCCCAGACCAAGCTCATTGAACCGGGTCCACATTTCACGTGCCTGAAGCTTTTCTGAGATTAACGTCATCCCAATATTGCTGGACTTGAGCAACACACCTGCTGGGTCGAGCGTGCCGTTCGCACTCACGTCACTGATTGTTGCCCCTTGATAACTAAACTTACCGTTACCCGTATTGAATAACGTGGCCGGTGTAATGCGCTTGAGATCAAGCGCCAGACCCACAGTAAAGGGCTTCATGATTGAGCCGGGTTCAAACGTATCTGTGAGCGCCTGATTGCGAAGATTGCCACCTCGAAATGATTCACGGTGGTTAGGGTCATAGGTTGGCATATTTCCCAACGCCAGGATCTCACCCGTCTTCACATCAATCACGACTGCGGCAGCACCCTTCGCCTTGTTTGTGACCATGGCCTCTTGCAAGGCGCGGTAAACCTGATACTGAATGCGAGTATCGAGCGACAACTTAATATCGTGACCATCTACCGGAAAATCGACGTCGCCAATACCCTCGATCGTGCGGCCGAGCCGATCTCGCATAATGCGACGACTACCCGCCTGCCCTGAGAGCTGTTCGTTAAACGCAAGCTCTACCCCTTCTTGGCCCCGGTCTTCTAAATTATTAAAGCCAACGACGTTGGCCATGACTTCGCTTTCGGGATACAGACGCCGGTTATCCGGTTGCTGAATCAAGCCGGGGATCCCTAGGTCTTTAACTTTTTGCGCGATCTCAAGTGGCACCTGGCGCTTTAGGTAGACGAAAGGTTTTTCATCTGCAATTTTTTTACGTAATTCGTCAGAAGATAATTCAAGCAATTCAGCGAGCTGTTGCAGTTTTTTTGCAGGCGCTTCTCTGGTCTCTTTGGGACGAATAGCGATTGATCGCGCGGGTACGCTCGCCGCGAGCACAACACCGTTACGATCTAAAATTTTTCCACGACTAGCGTGCAGGGTCAGCGTACTTTCATAAATTCGTTCGCCACGCGCCTGCAAAAAGTCAGTCGTAATACCCTGAAGATAAAGTGCCCGTGCGGCTAACGCCAAAAATGACAATCCCAGCAAAATCAATACGAGCCGTCCACGCCAAAGTGGGTAGTGCACGCGCAGCACGGGGTTATCAAAAAATGGCAGCCGCTTCATTTTTCGCCTCGCGAGGTCGCGCTTGAGGCAGACTGATTAATATAAATTGTGCGCTCGGGCACAATCGAGGTCATTTTTAGTTGCTCGCGGGCGAGCTTATCAACGTTTGCGTTACGCGCTTGCTCGGCGCGATCAAGCTGCAATTGTCGCCATTCAATATCAAAGTTAAGCGCCTGCGTTTTTGAACGGTCGAGCTCAACATAGAGTTGTCTTGCCTGATAGCGTGCAGTGACCAGAGAGATCGCCGAGATCATCAAAACGCCTGCGACCAGAACACAGAGACGCCCCATCAATGCGCCCCTTTTTTGCCGTGCTTGGCTGCGCGCTTAGGCACAGGCGAGTAGGCCGCAGCTCCCTGCGCACCCAAGGCGGTGGACGTGCGCTCTGCAACCCGCAATACCGCCGAGCGCGAACGGGTGTTCTCTGTGATTTCAGAATCAGTGGGCAGTACACGCGCAAGAGCCAGCAACACTGGCTGAGGCATTTCACTTTCACGTAGAGGGAGGCGGGCGTACGCAGCTTCAGGTTTAGAAGCTGCGGTGATGAACTGCTTGACGACGCGATCTTCCAGAGAATGGAAGCTAATCACGGCCATACGTCCGCCTGTTTTTAATAAATTTAGAGCTGCCTGGAGGGCGCTCTCGAGTTCTTCGAGTTCACGATTGAGGTAAATCCGTAAAGCCTGAAAGGTGCGTGTAGCCGGGTGTTGACCCTTTTCGCGCGTACGGACGACACTTGACACGAGCTCGGCGAGCTCGAGCGTGGTGTTGATCGGACGTTCTGCGCGGCGAGCATCAATCGCCTTTGCAATCTGAAAAGCAAACCGTTCTTCGCCATATCGGACTATGACCTCCCGCATCTCTTCAATACTGGCCTGCGCTAACCACTGCGCAGCTGTTTCACCTCGCGTGGTGTCCATCCTCATATCAAGCGGGCCATCCCGCATGAATGAAAATCCACGCCCTGCATCGTCGATCTGCGGCGACGAAACCCCCAGATCCAACATCACACCGTCGATGGCCTCAATCCCCAAGGCCGACAAGGCGTCACGCATATCACCAAACGCTTCGTGAATCACCGTGACACGGCGATCCGCTTGCGCCAACTTCCTTGCGACCTCAATCGCTTGAGGATCTTTATCAAATACCACCAGCCTTGCGTCAGCGCTCAATCTGGATAAAAGCGCCCTCGAATGACCACCTCGTCCAAACGTTGCATCGACATACACCCCTGACGCTCGCCTCGCTTGCTCAGCAATAAGATCGTCAGAAAACACTGATCTTTTGCCATAATCGGTCTGCACCAAAGACTCGACTGTCGGCTCGAGCAACACGGGCCGGTGGGCAAATTCGGTCACGGCTTAAAACGAAAACTGGTTTAAAACATCACCCATGCCTTGCGACAAATCAGCAGCCTCACGGCGCGCCAATGCCGCTGCATCCCATAGTTCGAAATGCGCACCCATCCCTAGCAACATCACATCGCGCGTAAAACCAGCGGCCGAGCGCAGTTCAGGCGCTACGAGTACACGCCCCGAACCATCAATTTCTACGTCTTGAGCGTTGCCGAGCAGCAAACGCTGAAGCGCGCGCGCTGACATTGGAAAAGCGGCGATCTGCTCGCGCTTGACTTCCCACTCGGGACGGGGATAGACCAAGAGACATCCATCCGGATGACGAGTCAGTGTGAGGCAGCCCCGAGCCTGCTCAATCAGAGCGTCACGATGCCGAGTCGGAACATTGATCCGACCCTTCGCATCGAGCGTGAGAGCACTGCTGCCTTGAAACACTAATTAACCCCACTTTTATGCACAAAAACCTACTTTTCACCACTTTAAGCGAATGGTTTCGGTCGGTCAAGCGTAAATTCAGTTTTTTTCAATAGGAACAAGGGGTTAGCGCATTATTTGAAATTTATTCTTATAACTAATAATCAAATAAATCAATGCATTGCAAGAGTAATTAAATGTCGTTTATGACATGACGAGCAAGGGATTACCCTATCCGCCAAATAGACATTTGCGTGATTTGGAAAAAACGTTGCGTGTATTGGGATAAAAAGTGCAAGACAGGCCTATAGGCCGGATTCTGTAAGCCTAATTGCTTAGGCCGGCAATCATTCCTCTTGGCGTGCCATTACTGACATGCTCTAGCCACCTACCCGCATACTTGAGCGAGCCGCCCGTCGTGACACAAGGTCACACGCATGCCTATTTGGTGTTGCTCCGGATAGAGGTTGCCGCGTTTCACCCTGCAGTGTCGGAGCTGGCTAGCAGCTCCACCATCACGGCAACACCGTGACAGAGTGCACCCAAAAGCACACCCCCACTGCAGACTCGTCTCTGTGGCCCTAGTCCTCAGCCCGTTGTTCGCTTGCGCCAACACCCGACCGGACGGTCGTTAACCGTTATCCTGCCCTATGGAGTCCGGACCTTCCTCGCTGCCCGAAGGCACCGCGATTGCCCAACCTGTCTTGCCCGCACATTGTACGTTGCAAACAGTAAATCGCTTGTCCTGCGACAATAGCGGTCTGATGAATCCACCGCGTGCCTTGCACGCATACAGCCCCCCACATGTCTATTGCGTTAATCACACTTAGTGCCGTGCAACTCGCCTACGGTCACCACCCCTTGCTTGACCGCGCCGATCTCACCATTCAATCCGATGAAAGAATCGGCCTGATCGGACGTAATGGCGCCGGCAAATCATCCTTACTGCGCTTGCTCGATGGACGCACTCAACCCGATGATGGAGCCATCACCGTTGCAGGGCATGTTCGCGTGGCCACTGTTGAGCAAGAACCCATACTCGATGAAACCTTAACGATCGAACAGACCGTGATGGGCGAATATGATCCAGACAACGAAGACTGGCAACGTGGTCCGCGCGTACTCGCCTTGATTGATCGCCTAGGGCTACCCCCTCAGGCCTTGGTCGGCACGCTTTCGGGTGGTATGCGCAAGCGTGTCGCACTGATTAGCGCCATGGCCAATCAGCCCACCCTGCTGCTGTTAGACGAACCCACCAACCATCTTGACCTTGACGGTATCCAATGGCTTGAGACAACGCTGAAGCAATGGCCAGGTAGCGCAATCATCATTACCCACGATCGACGCTTTTTGGATTCTGTGGCAACGCGTATTGTTGAACTTGACCGAGGCAAGCTGTTGAGCTTTCCCGGAAACTTTTCTGACTGGCAAGTTCATAAGGCGCAATGGCTTGAGTCACAGCGCCTTGAAAATGCGCGCTTTGACAAGATGTTGGCCCAAGAAGAAATTTGGATTCGCAAAGGCGTTGAGGCCAGGCGTACCCGTAACGAGGGCCGCGTCAGAAGGCTTGAGCAATTGCGCGTTGAACGCGTCGCACGGCGCGAGCGCCAAGGTAATGTTCAGCTGGCAGTCGATGCAGGGCAGCGTTCGGGCAAACTGGTCGCCGAACTCGAGCACGTCAACAAGTCATTTGGCGCTCATTGCGTCGTCAAAGACTACTCAACAATCATCATGCGTGGCGACCGCATCGGTATCATTGGCCCCAACGGTGCAGGCAAGTCAACGCTACTCAAACTCATCTTGGGCACGCTGCAAGCAGATTCAGGCACCATCAAGCTAGGCACAAATCTGAGTGTGGCTTACTTTGATCAGATGCGCAGCCAACTGGACGAAAACGCGACCCTCGCCGACGTGATCAATCCAGGCAGTGAGTGGATTGAAATTGGTGGTAACCGCAAGCATGTCATGAGTTATCTCGGCGACTTTTTATTCGCACCTGCCCGCGCGCAATCGCCGGTCAAAAGCCTGTCAGGCGGCGAGCGTGCTCGCTTATTACTTGCACGTTTGTTTGCCCGGCCAGCCAATATCCTGGTGCTTGACGAACCCACCAATGATCTTGATATTGAGACGCTAGAGCTACTCGAAGAATTATTACAAGACTACCCCGGCACCGTTTTGCTGGTCAGCCACGATCGCACCTTTCTTGATAACGTTGTCACGCAAACGATCGCCAGTGAAGGCGATGCTGGATGGAAAGATTACGTTGGCGGTTATGGCGACTGGGAGCGCCAGCGCACCATTCCACAAAAGGCCTCTGCTCTTGACAAGTTAAGCGCGGCTGCTTCACCAAAAAAAGCCTCTCAGCCCGAAAAGCTAACAGCGACTACTGCGTCTAAAAACCAAATAAGCGGTGCAAACGGCACACATGCTCAAACGGTTAGTACTCAGGGTGCAGCCAAAGTCAGCAACAAAGGCAAGGGTGCAAAACTGACCCCTTGGGAGACCAAAGAGCTTGAGCAACTGCCCGCTGAAATCCACGCGATCGAGCAAGAACAGGCGCAGTTAGTTGTTGAGCTTGGGAACAGCGAACTGTACAAGAACGATTCAGCCAAACTGGCGTCCATTCAAGCTCGAGTCGCAGAGCTTGATGCTTTGCTCGCAAAGAGGTTTGAACGTTGGGAAGCGCTCGAGGCGCGCAACCAGTAAGCAGATCTCTGACACCGTCACTGGTGTCAGATCCTGTATCTCACTCAAAGCATTTTCCAGGGTAACGTTTCACCAGCAGCCAAGGGGACCAAGGTCTCGTTGCCATAAGGCACTTCTAGCGGCACGGTGTAGGGCTCACGCGCTAAAGTGATCACATCCTTGTTGCGGGGCAAACCATAAAAGTCAGGGCCACGAAAACTAGCAAAAGCTTCGAGGCGATCGATTTTGTTTACTCGGTCAAACGCAGTCGCATAAAGTTCAAGCGCATGCACTGCGGTATAGCAACCGGCACACCCGCATGCGTTCTCTTTCAACCCCTTCGCGTGAGGTGCGCTGTCGCTACCCAAAAAGAAACGAGGGCTATCACTTGTTGCGGCAGCCACCAAGGCTTGGCGATGCACCTCGCGCTTCAAGATTGGCAGGCAGTAAAAGTGCGGGCGGATCCCGCCCTTGAAAATTTCGTTACGGTTATAGAGCAAATGTTGGGCGGTGATGGTCGCAGCGATTGGGCCTGACGCGTCTTTGACGTAATCCACCCCGTCTTTGGTCGTCAGATGTTCGAACACCACCTTCAACTCTGGAAAGCTCTTGCGCAACGGGATCATCACGCGATCAATAAATAACGCCTCACGATCGAAGACATCAGTTTCTGGATCGGTCACCTCGCCGTGCATTAAGAGCGGCATCCCCACTCGCTGCATCATTTCAAGCACTTTTGAGCACTTACCAAGCAGGTCGGTCACCCCCGCATCTGAATTGGTCGTTGCCCCAGCGGGGTAAAGCTTGAGGGCTACGACGTTCTCAGCCTCGCGCGCGCGGGCAATCTCGTCAGGCTCAGTGTTATCGGTCAGATAAAGCGTCATGAGCGGTGTAAAGCTGCCCGTTGGGATCCCGCAGGCACTCAGGGCCTGCTCGATGCGGCCACGATAGGCCTGCGCAAGGGCCACGGTGGTCACTGGCGGCTTTAAATTCGGCATGATGACTGCACGAGCAAACTGTTTCGCAGTGTGTCCGACAATGGCCTGCATGGCCTCGCCGTCGCGCAGGTGGATGTGCCAGTCGTCTGGGCGCGTCAAAGTGAGTGTGTGTTGTGTCATCTTAGTTCTCGAGAGGCATACTGCGTTCAACGAGCGCTGCAAACATCGCAGAACCTGCCGGGATCACAGCATCATTAAAATCAAAGCTCGCATTGTGCAACAGTCGTCCCTCTTCAGCGCCGCCCTGGCCGAGTCGAAAATATGCACCAGGCCTTTTCTGCAACATATACGAAAAGTCTTCAGCGCCCATCGACGGAATCAAATCCCGCACAACGTGTTCGGCGCCAAAAAGATCTGTGGCAACATCAGCAACAAAGTTGGCCTGTGGCGCTGAGTTGATTGTGGCGGGGTACGAACGCTGATACTTAAGTTCAGCGGTTGCCCCAAAGGCTTGCGCAACTGATGCGATCAATGCACGCATCCGAGACTCAACCAGTTGCTGTACGGTGTCGCTAAAGGTCCTGACCGTGCCCACTAACAGCGCCCTGCCCGGTATGACGCTTGGCGCCTTGGGGCTACCCGCTTGAATGTGGCCCAACGAGATGACGGCGGCCTCTACTGGGTGCACGTTGCGCGAGACAATCGTCTGAAGCGCCGTTACAACATGAGCCGCAACCACGATCGGATCAATGGTTTGGTATGGATGGGCGCCATGCCCTCCCCGTCCTTCGATTGTGACCTCGAACCGGTCTGACGCCGCCATCATGGGCCCGGGATTGATGCCAATCGTACCGGCCGGCAGTGCAGGCCAGTTGTGCAAGGCGTAGATCGAGTCGCAGGGAAAGCGCTCAAATAACCCATCATCAACCATTGCCTTTGCTCCGCCCAGGCCCTCTTCGGCCGGCTGAAAAATAAGCACGGCAGTGCCGTTGAACTGACGGTGTTGCGACAGATATTTGGCAGTGCCCAGCAAAATGGCAGTATGCCCGTCGTGGCCACAGGCGTGCATTAAGCCAGGCACTGTCGAACAGTACTGAGCTGCGCCCTCTTCTGTGATGGGTAGCGCATCCATGTCGGCGCGCAGTCCAATCGAGCGCCCGGAATCATGGCGCTGCCCACGGATGACCCCCACCACCCCCGTGCGGCCGACGTTGCGATGCACCTCAATGCCCAAGGCCTCAAGGGCGCCCGCCACGATACTAGAGGTACGTACTTCTTGAAAACCAAGCTCAGGATTAGCATGTAAATCCCTGCGCAATTCGGTCAATTCTTGGTGAAATTTTTGTATTGAGGCGAGTGGTGAACGTGGGTACATGTCGGAGGCCATGCTTGCTGTTGGAGGTGTGAATAGTTTACCTCTAGAGCATATTTGCGACATTTATCGCTTTTCTATAGCAGAAACCGCAAAATTCTTTGTCTATTCTGTGCAGACACGGTATGCTGCGCTCGTTGTGCACATTAATTTATCTCTCTAGGAGAAATCACATGGCCACCGCCAAGAAACCTGCCGCAAAGAAAGCTGCTGCTAAAAAACCTGCCGCAAAAAAAGTGGCAGTCAAAAAAGTAGCCGCTAAACCAGCCGCAAAGAAAGTTGCAGTCAAGAAAGTTGCTGCAAAAAAAGCGCCTGCTAAAAAAGTAGTTGCAAAAAAAGTAGTCGCTAAAAAAGCGCCTGCCAAAAAAGCTGCTGCAAAAAAAGTTGCTCGTAAGCCTAACGCTGCTTTCATGAAGCCGATGACTCCAAGCGCTCTGTTGGCTGCCGTGATCGGTGCTACGCCAGTGCCACGCACAGAAGTCACCAAAAAGATTTGGGTCTACATCAAAAAGCATGATCTGCAAGACGCAAAAAATCGTCGCAACATCAATGCCGATGACAAACTCAAACCATTGTTTGGTAAAAATCAAGTTTCAATGTTTGAATTGACCAAGATCATCAGCGGTCACTTGAAGTAAACCGGTCTTACTGCCCTTTTTGGGAGTAAATTGGTAAAAAGGGGAGAAGATACTCACGTGTCTTTTCCCTTTTTTATACCTCGGGCGACAAGCGCGCCTTTATTCGTTTATTTTTAATCGTTTTTTTTATTCTTTGGCGTTACTTCGCTACCGTTCGTGGCGCGCCCTCAACTAAGTGATTTGGTCGAAGGCCTGTGCTCGCGCTGGCTAAATCACGTTACGCGACTCGTATAGCGCCAACCAACCTTTGATTAAGCGATAAATCACCCATACTCCGGTTGCGACCACACCGACCCAACCGATGTGTACCAGCGTGGCCAGTGCGCTGACAGCAAACCATAAGGCTCCCCACCAAAAGGTATACAGCATCCAGTCAAAGTGCAACGCATAAACTGTACCTGCAACGTCGGCCCTTTTAACAAAAAGCAAAATGACTGCAGCGAGAGCTGCGGCACCAAACATGCCCATCGACAAAATTCCTATGGCAAAGAGCCCATAAGCAATATGGGTCAGCATTTTTAAGTCGATCGCGGTACCTGTGACGGACGCTGCCGAGTTTGGCGGTGTTGAGGACGAGGATTCAGTCATGATTAGAGCTCCGTAATACTAACGATTTTCATCTTACCTGAGACCATAAACAAAGGGCTAAGTTTCAAGCCTTTTCAATGGTTTCCCCTAGTGCGGATAAAGTCTCGTCGCCTTCTAGCCGCTGCTGCCAGCACCCATGCGTTTCCGTCGAGACCTCTGTTTAAAACCTCTCGCACAAAGACAAACCCCCAAGTGCTTGTGACACTTGGGGGTTTGGGGTGTAAGA
>CALFXX010000068.1 GCA_937952975.1 uncultured Alcaligenaceae bacterium | reverse complement strand
CCAAGGCAACAAACTCTTGCACGTTCTTGGCGGGCACCTCGGGGTTGACCACCATAATGAGCGGTGCAGCGCAGGCCAAAATAATGGGCGAAAAATCTTTAACCGGATCGTAAGGCAGCTTAGGATACAGCCACGGGCTCATCGGTAATGAGGTAATGGGCATCACTAACGTATAGCCATCAGGCGCGGCCCGCGCACCTTGCTCAACGCCAATGTTACCTGCTGCACCGGGTCGATTATCAACAATCAACGACTGCCCTAGCAGCTCTGAGAGCTTCAGACCAATGGTACGCGCAGTAAAGTCGGTGCCTCCGCCGGCCTCTGAGGGCACAATCAAATGAATCGCACGATTTGGATAATCATTTGACTGAGCCCAGCTCGCCGAGAACTTACCAAGCGCCATCGAAGCCAAACTACCCACCAACAATTGCCGTTTATTCACCATCAGTCTCCACTGCTTATTATTTATGACGCCGTTTTCAAAGAGCGGAACGTTCTCAGGCGCTACGCCGTTGGCGTGCAGTCGCAGAGCTCGTTTTAAAAAAGTTAGTTTACGGGACATTTCAAATAGAGACAGCAGTTTTTTGGAAGGGACGACCCGATATAATTGACACAAACAAAAATCACACAGATCTCGGGAGACACCATGGGTATGCGCATTTGGTACCAATCTATGACTCAGCTTGCAACGCTGACAAACTATCGCAAAGCCCTTGAAGAGCATGCTCAAAAGTACTGCTCACCCGGAACCGAAATTATTTTTAACGGTGTGGCCGAAGATAATTATCACGGTCGTATGCCTGCTGAAGTGCTGCAATACAGCTACGCAAAGTTGGTCTTGCAAACAGAAGTGATCGATATTTGCCGAGCAGCCGAAAAGAACAAGTTTGATGCCGTGATTCTGGGTAGCTTTAGTGAACCTTTTTTGCCTGAGATTCGCTCGCTTCTGAACATCCCTGTCATCTCAATGCCAGAATGCACGCTGTTAGTCGCTTGTTCGATGGCAGAAAAATTTGCTCTCACGACGCTTGCACCCGCAAACGTCAAGCGGGTGAAAGCACTGGTCAAACGCCACAGCCTCGAGAATAGAGTCTCGGGCTATTACTCGTTGGCGCACCCTGTAGACGAAGACATTCTCAATGTCGCAGTGAAAAAGCCGAAGCAAGTTGTCGCAGATTTTTTAGCAACGGCGGAGCAAGCCAAGGCAGATGGAGCAGATCTCATCATTCCTGCAGAGGGGATTTTGAATCTGATTATTCAGCGCAACAATGTCAATCCAATTGGTCGACTTGCAGTGATGGATTGTGTGTCGACTTCATTTCTCTATGCTGAAATGATGATCACCATGCAGCGTAAACTCGGGATCGGCGTGGGTCGAATGGGCAGCTATGCGATGCCTCCCGCTGATCTGCTGGCTGAGCTTGACGCAGTCACCCAACAAAAGACCAAACGCAAAGCAAAGAAATAGTCAACGAATACGCTCACAGGAAATACTGGGTGACGCCGTCACCCCTGCAAAGCGTCTCGACCTTTCGCTCGAGCCTGTGCAGACTTAAAACAAAGGATTAAAAATGGTTGGTTGGCGCGCAAAACTAGGCTTTCTTGTTCCGGCCGGAACACCTACGGTCGAACCCGAGATGTTTGAAATGGCTCCCAAGGGCGTCTCGGTGCACTTTGGCCGAATGATTTCTCGAGGTGCCGATGGTACGCTCAATGGCATCGAAGCGCGTATCGCCACACAGATTGAACACCTCGATGAATCCGTTGAGATGCTCTCAATGATCAAGCCAGAAGTCATTGCCCTAGCCCACACTGCAACGAGCTATTACCTTGGTCGTGAAAAAGAGATTGCGTTGGCAAAGCGTCTTGAAGATCGCTTTGGACTACATTTCATTACAGCCTTTGGCAGCGTCATCGAGGCATTCAAGGCTTTGGGAATCAAAAAGGTTGCTTTGGGCACACCTTACGATGAGAACCTCACCATGCAAGGCAAACAAAACCTTGAAAGCTACGGCATCGAGGTTGTCAATTTTGATTGGTTACGCAACGTGCGCAGCATTTTTGAAGAACCACCGAATCGTGCTTATCGTCTAGGTAAGCAAGTCAATGTGTCCGAGGCAGACGCAGTCTTTCTAAGCGGCGTTGGTATGCCAACAGTCTCAATTGTGGGTGCGCTTGAACAAGATCTTGGCAAGCCCGTGATCTCAAGCTCAAGCGCCATGATGTGGAACTCACTGCGTTTAGCTGGCGTGGCGCCAGTATTGCCGGGCTACGGATCATTACTCGCCTAATGACTTCATAGTGCAGGTATCGCTGGGCACACGTCAAAATTAACCCATAGCGCACGAACCATGGTGCGCTGCAATATCCTTCAAGGCATCTCAGTCTGGCACCAATAACCTGTTGCGAGACCCTTGCAACGGTAGTAATCTCATTGGCACAGATCACTTTCAAAAAGGCTCGTCATGTCCGTTCATAACCTCAATGTCAAACAACAGTCTGACGCTGTTCAACAGGCAAAAATTCATCTTGCTGCAGCTAACCGTCTTGCCGTGCTCGACGACTTGCACGAAGGCATCGACAATCATTTCACGATGATTGTG
Source organism: uncultured Alcaligenaceae bacterium (assembly GCA_937952975.1). Classification (GTDB taxonomy): domain Bacteria; phylum Pseudomonadota; class Gammaproteobacteria; order Burkholderiales; family Burkholderiaceae_B; genus Zwartia. The sequence continues at coordinate 30,625 of CALFXX010000068.1, read as the reverse complement.
CCCGGCCGCAAAGACCAATATTTGATTTCGCCCTTTGGCATGCATTGGTCAGAGGCCCGTGCAAGTGACATGATGATTTTTAATGAAAATGGCGACACGCTTGAAGGCGTGGGCGTTGTTGAGCGTTCGGCAAAGTGTATTCATGCTCCGCTCCATCGCATCACAGGTGCCAACGTTGTGCTACACACCCATCAAAACTGGGCGCTTGCACTGAACATGCTGCAAAACAACCGTCTGTTGCCTGCTAGCCAAACTGCAGCCTTCTTTATGGGCATTACTGGCTACGATGACACTTACCTGGGCGTTGCTGATGGGCTGAGCGAAGGCGAGCGTCTTGCAGCACAATTGGGCGACAAAAAAGTGTTGTTCATGAAAAATCACGGTGTACTGGTTGTTGGCGATACCGTTGCGCAAGCCTACAAACGGCTCTATAAGCTCGAGCGCGTCTGTCGTGCGCAAGTCTTGGCCATGAGCACGGGCGAACCCATTCAGTTGTTATCGGATGAGGTCGTTCACAATGTTCAAAATACCGCGCCAGGCGACAGCCACTCACGTGAAGAGCGCGATGATTTATTCTTTGCCGCAATGATGCGTGTATTAGATCGTGAATTGCCAGGCTACGCCGACTAAATCACAGCGCGGGCGGCTCCTATCCAACAGTCAGGATGGGGCGCCGCTCCAGATGGGACTCCGCTCGCTGTGAGGCGAACGGGTACCTAAAAAAGCTTCGAACGGTGATCGCCCCGATCAAAAAGGGCTCAGTGGCGCTTGCCACTCTGAAGCCGGCAGTGTTACGCCGCCCCTAACTCCGGGCTCAACCGAACCATAACGTTGCGCCCAAACAGGTGCGAGGGGTCGTGCTTCAGCAGACGACAACCACAAACGTAAAAGATGCCGCTTACGCTCGGGCTCGTTCCAGTCTTCGAAGGCTGTTCGATCATGCAGCAAGGTATGGTTATGGACAAACTGCATATCACCCGCCTCCAAGCGCATCAAAAAATTTAGATCAGCGCTATTTGCCAATGTGTCAAAACAGTCTAACGCTTCAACATGTAACGGCGTTAATCGAAAAGCTTCTGCAAACCGCTGGGCCGAATCAATATATTGGCGCTGATAGATCGTCGACATCAAGCCCTGATACCAACTAAACACCGGAATTTCGAAAAAGGGCTTTTGCCCTGCTGCGACCTCGCCTCTGCGATCCGTTGCAATAGGATCAAATAATGCTGCCGCTAAATGGGGATAGTCAGCGCGCATCTGGTTGTAGAGGGTATTTGAGGAGACCAACGCCGAATCCCCCCCAACTTTAGCCTGTTGCAAACACACCAGCCCGACGATATCGCTCGAGTCGGTATGAAAGGTTTGACGCTCATGGGTTTGATAGATGCGAACGTTAGGATCGTTTGCATCCAAGCCCATGTCAATGACATGGCCCAACATATGCCCTTTGGCGTTTTGCGGCCGAGCATTCCCTAAATAGGAGCCCAAGCCGTAGAACGCCGCCGCCGTGATCTCAGTCGACCATTGCCGCACCGGCAACGCGCGAATCAAAGCAAAGCCGCAACCCTGCAATAAGGCATGCTTGATCGTCTGCAGACGCGGACCAAGTTGAGGTAGTAGAAAAGACGCTCTCGTTATTTTGGTGAGATCGTCACTATTCTCTAGACAACGAATGGCCGCGCGCTCAAGCTCAAGCAATTCTTCGTCAGTCAATTCATGTTGCCAGTGCTGCTTGGTAGACTCTTCGGGCCCAAGCCAGGCACTTGGGCCTTTGATCTCAGGAGGTAATGTGTCGAGTCGCATGGCCATCTCCGCTATTTGCACTATGATGATCCCTATTCTAAGTCACACCGTCCAAACTCAAGCACACGCCTCATGCAAGACAGCTACGTTGTTATCGCCCTCACTGCAGGGATCTTCATCGCCGCCGGAATCGTCAAGGGGGTGCTGGGGATGGGGTTACCGACGGTGGCGATTGGTTTTTTAGGCTTAGTCATCGCTCCCGTTGAGGCTGCGGCCATGCTGGTCCTGCCTTCACTCATCACCAACGTCTGGCAGCTGATCGCAGGCCCTAACTTCAAGGCCTTAAGTCAGCGTTTCGGCACGCTGTTGATCGGTATCTGTGTTGGCACTCCGATCGGCGTCAGTTTCATTACCAGCGGCAATACCCAAGTCGTCACGGCAGGACTCGGGATCGTGTTGACGATTTATGGTGCTTTTGGGTTAAGTGCTGCGCGACTCACTGTGGCACCCAGTGCTGAGTGGTGGCTTTCGCCCTTAATGGGTTTTATCACTGGCATCCTGATGGGTGCCACCGGAATTTCAGCCTTGCCGGTCGCCCCTTATTTCACGGCGCTTGATCTAAAAAAAGACGATCTTATTCAGGCCCTCGGCCTATCGTTTACTGTCTCGTCTTTTGCTTTAGCAGTGGGGTTGCTTGTGACAGGTCAGTTTCAAATGACCGTTGCGACTGCATCGCTCGTTGCCCTGATACCGGCATTTGCCGGGATGTTCGTCGGGCAAAAGTTGCGCAACCGAATGCCTCAGATACTGTTCAAAAAATGTTTCTTTACGGGGCTGCTAGTGCTTGGCGCCTACATGACCTATCGCGCCATCACCTTGATATAAGCCCTACGCCAAGCGATAGACACGCTCTGCCGTGGCACTAAACAAAGCGGTTTTCTCTGTTGGCGAGCAATTTTTTGCCAGGCGCTTAAACGCGTTCCAGAGAACGTGATAACTAAACATGCCCTTATCAACCGGAAAATTACTCTCGAACATACAGCGATCGACACCGAACAGCTCTACACAAGTCTCGAAGTAGGCTCGCCATGCAGCTGCTAATTGCTCTGAGGCCGGAGGGGTTGACTCAAGGTCAAAACGAATCCCAAAGACGGGCATCCCTGCCCCGCCCATTTTGATCACAGTATTGGGCAAACTAGCAACCAGTGCGATGCCTGCACGCCATTGTTTAAACATATCCGTCATATCCGCAGCGTGAGGCCCTACTCCGACGGGTCCACCGAAGTGATCAATAATGACAGTCACCGTTGGGTTAGCCTTCGCAAGGTCATAGATCTCACCAAGCTGTGTGTGGTACGCCCAAACATCTAACGACAACCCATGCAAACCGAGTTGTACGACGCCCCGCCTAAACGCAGCATCCGCCATCAGTCCTTGAGGTGGAGGTGCAGCCGTGCTGGATTGCACGTCAGGACTAGGATGCCATACCACTGGGTTACGCACACCTCTTAACCTCCCACCGGCGCTATGTGCCATCAGTTCGAGCACTGGCGCCACCCGATCGCCTAGTTGCAAATCCGCGCCAGCAACAATTCCAGCGCACGCGCGTGAGGAGCCGTAGATGCCACTTGCACTCATGGCGGCGATCCCCGTTACGAATTCGACTTCGCCCAGCGGCGCCAACTCTTGCGGACCATCCGCGCGTAACATCGAACGACATTGCACGAAGACGGTCGATACGACGTTGTGCCCCGCTGTTATGTCAGCCAGCAAGTCATGAAACAGATAGGGATTATCCTGGCGATCCCACAAATGATGATGCGGATCGACAATCCTTAGCTCGGGCTCGAGGATCGCTTCGGTACGCAGCGCAAGCCACTCTGGACGCACTGCGCTATGAGGATTTCGTTCGACCGTCTGAGCCATAATTTACCTGAATTGAAAATCACTTTAGTCTTCAAAGGCACCTGTTATCGGCGCCTTGGCTAAATGCGAGTCATGACCTTCGTTGCGCCGGTCTTGCCTCGCAATGAAGGTCTTACCTATTTACGCGCAGTCTATTTTGCGACGTAATCTTTTGGACGGAACATTTCGAACAAGGTATTGACTTCAACGTAATCACCTTGGTAGCCACAGCGGCCCAAGGGCTTTGCTGCTGCTGTATCAAAGATACCATCTTTCAAATACGCGTTATTGATATGCACGCCAACCACTTCGCCAAGCGTCAACCAAGTATTGATCAGCGCACCTTTGGCATCGGTCAGTTGCGTCGTACTAATCAGCTTGCACTCAAGCGCCGCAATCGCGTTGGTGACGCGCGGGGGCTTGACCAAGGTCGAGGCGGTTGCAGCCAGACCAGCAAGTTTCATTTCGTCAACGCCGGGGGCTACCGATGACGAGGTGATGTTCATCTCTTGAGCCAAATCAGCGCCGCAAAAATTAGCAACAAATTCACCGGTTTCGTCTGCGTTGTTGCAACTGTCTTTGCGCTCGCCACTTGTGCAAAATCCAATGACAGGTGGGGACTCAGCAAACGCATTGAAGAAACTGTACGGAGCCAAATTCACGCGACCAAGTTTATCGATGGTCGAAATCCAACCGATTGGTCGAGGCGCAACAATCGCCTTGAACGGGTTATGGGGTAGGCCATGGCCTTTGTTCGGTTCGTAAAAATAATCACTCACGTTTAGATCCTTTTTGTTAAATTTTCGATGTCTAAACTTAGCACAGCGCTTCAAAAATGACTAGGCAGACGCTGGCCAAGCACAGTGCACGCTCTCGAGGCCATCAGCACAAGCATTTCGCTACAATTTTGCGTTGCACCATTGAGTTTTCTCGCACAATTTTGAGCATATCCCTCATAATCATAACAATCACGCGTCAATACCAATATTAGAGACAATCATCATGCAAACGACAAATTCGGCCCGCGTTCAAGTTTTTTGGCAGCCCGGCTGCTCATCCTGTTTACGTACCAAAGAGTTTTTAACCAAACAGGGAATTGACTTTGAGTCGATCGACGTACACAACGACCCAACGGGTATGGATAAATTACGTGCCTTAGGTGCCCGCAGCGTGCCGGTTGTGGCCCTCGGTGGCAAGTTCACGATGTGTCAGTCGTTTAACGATGTGATCAAGTTTTTAGATCTCAAAACAAAGTTGATGGATCCGCTACCCCCAGAGCAATTGGTCAATAAATTAGACATCGTGTTGCAAACAGCTATTCGCTTGATCCAGCAATTTAAACCTGAACAGTTACGCGAAAATTTTCGTAATCGCAACCGTAATCCAGCAGGTACGGCGTTTCATATTTTTCGTGTCGCACAAATGGGAGTTGAAGCCGCACATCAAATCGACCTCAAGTTTGAAAGTTTTAACGAAGTGGCCCCCGATGACTGGACGGCAAGCGATTTAGCCAAGTGGGGTGAAACCGTGCGTGCTGAGATGCTCGCGTGGTGGGCAAAAGAAACAAACCGCAGCCTTGAATACTTGGTGCCTACTTACTACGGAAGGCGAACCATGCATGACGTGTTTGAACGCACGGCGTGGCACGCCGCTCAACATACTCGGCAGATGACCTTGATGCTTGAAACCTATGGCATCACACCTGATCGACCTTTGAGCACCGAAGACTTGAAAGGTCTACCCGTGCCAGACGAAGTTTGGGACCGCTAGTTCAGACCTGCTATGAAAGCTACTTTTTCTCAAGGTATCAAACTCGCTTGTGTACTCGGCACTGCTCTGACCTTTTGGGGTCTTAGCAGCGCACTGCAGACGGCGCGCGCACAAGATGATTATCCAAATCGTGCGATTCGTATTGTTGTGCCCTTCTCACCAGGCGGCGGCGGAGACGCCGTCGTGCGTTACATGAGTGACAAGCTGGCTGAGCGTCTCAAGCAACAAATTATTATTGAGAATAAGCCTGGTGCCTCAGGATTTATTGGTGCACAAATCGTTGCCACTGCTGCCCCTGACGGCTACACACTACTGATGGGTTTTGACGGTGGCATTGTGGTTGCGCCAAATATGCTCAATGCGCCATTCAACCCAGTCACCGATTTTGCACCGGTGACCAAACTCAATGATGCAACGATTATTTTGGTAGCGAACCCCACTGTACCCGTTAAAAATATTAACGATATCGTGGCACTTGCAAAATCCAAACCCGAAGGGCTTCAGTTTAGTTCTTCTGGGGCGGGTACGACGCCCCACCTCGCAGGCGAGCTACTGGCTCTCCGTACAGGCATGAAGCTCTCGCATATTCCTTATAAGGGTGGTGGACAAGCGGTCACGGATGCAGTAGCCGGACACTTTCCAATTCTTTTTACCGTGGTGCCGACAGTTGCAAGTTACATCAAACAAGGACGACTCGTACCGATTGCAGTAGCGGGCGATAAACGCTCACCCGCTTTGCCAGAAGTCCCAACCATCGCCGAACTAGGTGTGCCAGATTTTAATGTTAGCTCTTGGTACGGAATTTTGGCACCAGCCAAAACACCAAAAGTCATTGTTGACCGCCTACAAAAAGATATTGCCGCTGTGTTGGCAATTCCAGAGGTACGCGAGCGTTACGTCAACAACGCGTTCGATCCAATTGCCAGCACCCCAGAAGCGTTTGCCGCTCAAATTAAAGCGGACTATGCCCGCTGGGGCCAAGTGGTAAAAGATGCCAACCTGAAGCAACCATAAAGCCCCTGCGCTAGCGCGTTCAACCGTATCGCGTTACGCTTAGAGTCATTGCACATTCAATTTTAAGTCTATTACAGATCGAGATCTTTCATGACAGAACGTAAAGTCAACGATATCGGCGGTTTACCCGCCGGGCCAGTATGCCAAGATGAACACCCCAGCACTTTGCACGAAAAACGCGTCGATGCACTCTTGAGAATTCTGTCAGGCCCTAAGCTTGAGGCCTTTACAGTCGATGCGATGCGCCGTGCCATTGAGTCGAACACCGACGAAGACTATCGCAACCTTGGCTATTACGATAAATGGATACGCGCTGTGCGCGATCTTGTGATTGAGCAGCAAGTACTGAGCCGCGAAGAAATCGAAGCTCGTGTCGAACTGTTGCGTGAAAAGCATAAAAAGGTGGCTGCATGACCGCTCTTGCTCCCCGCCCAGGCCAGGCTCTACCCGTTGGTGCACCCGTACGCGTACGTAAGCACAACCCTGAACCCCATTGCCGAACACCCTTTTATTTGCGCGGGATCAAAGGTGAAATCACCGACGTGATGGGTGTCTACCGCGACCCCTCATTACTGGCCTTTCATAAGCCCGGTCTACCAATGCGCGTGCTCTATCGCGTACGCTTTAAACAGGCTGACGTATGGCCCAACTATACGGGTAGCCCCAAAGACACTGTTGTCGCCGATATCTACGATCATTGGATCGAATCGCTCGCCGGAGAAAAAGCATGAGTTCAAATCACGGACACCATCACGATCATGACCACGATCATGACCACGATCATTCGCATGGTCACGCGCATCCTCACAGCCCACCGGCGCCTGATGATGACGATGGCTATGACCGCTACGAGGTCTTGCTACAAACAGCCATTCGTGAACTGTTAGATGAAAAAGGCATTATCACAGCTGCTGAGTTACACGCACAGATCGATAAGCAAGATAGCCTCACACCGGCAATCGGCGGGAAAATCGTTGCAAAAGCCTGGGTAGATCCTGCGTTCAAAAAGCAATTGCTTGCAGAGCCTCTTAAGACCATTAACGAGCATTTTGAACTCGACATCATCACACCACTCGATCTGGTCGTGCTTGAAAACACACCGACCGTGCATAACGTTGTGGTCTGTACACTTTGCTCGTGCTATCCGCGCATGCTGCTGGGTATCCCACCCGCTTGGTATAAGTCGATCGACTACCGCTCGCGCGTCGTCGTTGAACCTCGCAAAGTCCTCGCTGAGTTTGGCACCGATATACCTGATAGCGTTGAAGTTCGAGTGTCAGATAGCACGGCTGATCTTCGGTTTTTAGTGCTCCCCAATCGGCCCGAGGGTACTCAAGGGATGAGCGAGGCTCAGTTGGCCGACTTAGTCACGCGCGACTCTATGATTGGAACCTCGCTGGCATTACAGCCTTAACAAAAGGTGCTTCAAACAACGGCTCGCTCACTCGTAGCGAGCCGTTTGCTTTGAACTCAACAGATTGTGCTTAAATAGTTAGTCAGCTTGTACTTTTCGATGCACCGACATGACAACGACCTGTTTATATAGCGCACTTGGCGCAACGCTGACGCAATACCGGATCGGCGCTTTGAATGGCAGGCTAACGCCTCTCTCAGATATCGTTTTGCCAAGCGATGTTCAATATTGCGTCAAGCATCCAACAAAAGCCCTTCTGTATGTGGCGTGCAGTGATGGTGGGCCAGGCAAGAGCGGAACAAAAAACTTCATCTGTACGCTGCAGATTCAGGTTGATGGCTCGCTTAAGCTGCTGACCGAGCCAACGATATTGCGCTCACGTCCAATTCATATTTCAACTGATCGCAACGCCCTGCACCTTTTAATTGCTTACAACGCTCCGAGTGCCTTCAGCGTGCATCGTCTCAAAAAAGATGGTTTCGTCGGCGAAGAGCTTAAGCAGAGCAGTGTTGAGCTCGGTGCCTGTGCACACCAAATCATGGTCACCCTTGACAATCAGCGCGTTGTCTTACCGGTACGCGGCAATGACCCCGAGCACGGCACCTCTGAACTGCCGGGCTCGCTTGAAATTTTTGATTACATGCAAGGTGTTCTGACCCATCGACAAAAACTCATTCCAGAGGCTGGCTACGGCTTTGGCCCTCGGCATATTGATTTTCATCCTACTAAACCCTGGATGTACTTATCGATAGAGCGTCAAAATCAAATCGCCTTTTTTGAACTTGGCAAAACGGTTGTGGGCCCGTTGTGGCGCAAGACCACGCTCGCACACCCAGAACGACTCAAGCCGCGCCAGTTAGTGGGTGCGATCCATGTGCATCCAAATGGTAAGTTTGTGTATGTGTCTAATCGCGCAGACGGGACTATCGATCACGACGGTCAGAAAGTGTTTAATGGCGCTGAAAACACGATCAGCACCTTTTCGATTGACGCTGAAACGGGCGAACCAACTCTGATTCATACCGAAGATACGCGCGGCATCCATGTGCGCACTTTTTCGATTGACCCCACTGGCACAATACTGATCGCCGGCTGCATGATTGCGCGCGATACTTTAATTGACGGCGCGATTCAACACGTACCCGGTGGGCTCTCTACGTTTCGAATAAAAGAAGACGGCACGCTGGCCTTCTTGCACAAATATGACATTGAGGTTGGGTCAGATAAACTGTTTTGGACAGGCTTCTTTGCTCATGCCTGACAACTAGACGGACCTTGAGGTTTGTCATCATGGTTGTCTGTCAGAATGACAGAGATTGACCTTCAGCTGAACGCTAGCATCGTCACCTACAACTCTTCTATTTTTAATTGAAATAACTCACTGAGACGCTCGGTCGTCATGATGTGATAGACGCTGAACTTATAAGCCGTACCCACCGAAATCTCAGGCGGTGTAAACGCAAACGCCAGATTACCGCCAGTCGATAAACGCCCCTCATACCCAAAGTGCAAAAGGTACTGCTTCATGGTACGCACCACTTCAGAGGCGCGCGCGGTGGTTGGCGCAATGCATTCAATCGTCATACAAATTTCGCTGGGTGTCGCTGCATCAGGCAAGGGATCCGTCACACCGTTGACGCCAAACACTCGCCAAAACAAGGTGTAATCTTCAGGCGCATCTTCACACACTAAATCGCGAACCACTTTTGTCACATCGCGCAAAATCTCTTCGTGATTTTTAATAAAGATTGGATCAGCTGCACCGCACAACAAAATGGCACGTTCGCCGACGCGCGTTGAGCCTTCTATTTTGATCGTAATCTGCGGGGCTTCAAGCCACTGAGCACCGCTAATCCGTGTGCGCCGATCGTCGATTTGCTCGTACTTGGCTTCGTGCAAGACGGCTCGTCCTTCAGGCTCGATGATGACATAGGGGTCATTCTGTTCATACAAACTATGCGCCGCCACCGAGGTCGGCGTTGCACGGCGCTGAGGTGCCATGCTTTCAAGTACAAACCCTTCGTCATCTAAAGTGGCCAAGATCGAATCACGTCCGCCTGGCAAACAACACAACGATGCGCACTCAATGATCTTTGCTAAATGTACAGACAAGCCAATCGGAAAGCCGAGCATGACAGGCAAGGTCGAAAAAATAGCCGTATCGCAGGCTCGGCCCGTAATCAACACATCAATATCGGCCTTAAACGCTTGCTCAAATGAACTCATTCCCATTTGACCGACGATCTGCGCGGCACCCAAGACATCGTCTTCGGTTAAGGCAGGCATACCGTCGATGCCCACTACACCTTTCGCACGAATAGCATCGATGATGATGTCTTTGGGTATATCGCCTGCGATGACACCTAAGCGAAAACGCAAGCCCTCCTCTTTTGCGATTTCACGCACAATCGCAAGCGTCTGTTCAAGGTGCGGCGCACCGCCCGCTGAGCCTGCTGACCCGATCACCAACGGGATATCGTGTAAGCGGGCCGCGATCAACACTTTACGCAGATCCCGCTTGGTCGACTCGCGTGCGGTTGCCATATTGCCGCTACCAAGATAATAAGGACCAATATCAATCGAACCCATATCACAGCCGATTAAATCAGGCTTACGCTCCAAGCCCGCATTAAAGGCAGGCGTCGGGATGCCATAGCCCAGCTGGCCTGACGCGCCCAGCAATTTCAACGGGCGGCGTACTTTGAGGCTGGCGAACTCTTTTAGAATGCGTCCGGTTGCACTCATAAGATTTCAACCTTAAACAAGCGCGCATGTTGTTGTGCGCCGTACACATCCCGATCGCCTGGATCACCCGCGGTGATTTTTCTGGGGATAGCAATTTTGAGTGCACGCGACATCGGGTATTCAATAATATTGACCTGATCCGCCGGCATGTCATACAGCTTGGCGATCAAATCCTGATTAATCACCTTAGACTCAACAACTCGGTTGTAGTCTTCATCACTATTAAACATGATGTCTAACGTGGTGCAGCGTGGCCCTGCATTTTTACTACGAATCACACGGGCGATATCTTGCAAATACATAATGACCTTTTGCTAAAGTAATATTCAATGAATGTAGAGATTAACTGCACGACCCTAGGTGATGCACATTAACGCCCTCAGTTATTGGCTGAGGCACCTGACTCTTTGACTACACGGTTCCAGCGTTCAATATCCTTTTGTAAGATCGCTGCAAACGCTGCGGAACTCACATCAGTCTGTACTTGACCACCCTCTTGCAGATAAGCCGCTTGCATCAAAGGCGTTGCTAATATTTTTCTGCTCGTAGCATTGAGTAGGCTAATAATATCGGCAGGCGTATTTTTAGGTGCAAACAGACCAATCCAAACAGAAATTTCGGCATTCTTAATGCCCAACTCAACAACGGTGGGCACATCAGGCATCTGTGCCGAACGTTCTTCCGCGGTGACTGCCAGCGCTTTAAGCTGCCCCTCTTTGACGTGAGGCAACACTACTGGAATATTGCCAAAAATCATATCAACGCGCCCTGCCAACAAATCCACCATCACCTGCGATGTGCCTTTATAGGGAATATGCTGCAGCTTGATGCCGGCCGTTTGTGCAAGTAACACTGCAGATAGATGAGCGCTTGTTCCACTGCCGCCGGAGCCATAATTCAGAGGTGTGGTCTCGCGACTTTTTGCCAAGGCAATCAACTCTGCCAGCGTGTTGACTTTTAACGATACCGGCACCACCAGCGCATTTGGAAATGCGGTGATTCGAGTGATCGGCTCAAAATCACGCACAGGATCGTAAGGCAGATCAGGATACAGAGCCTGATTCATCGCATGGGTATTTAAGGTTCCGGCAAGCAAGGTGTAACCATCCGGTGCTGCCTTAGCAACAAAAGTACTTCCTAACGCGCCTCCGGCACCACTACGGTTATCGACAATGATTGATTGCTTTAGTTCTTGCGACAAACCCTCTGCTAATCTACGTGCGGCAATATCTGCACCCGTACCAACCGGAAAAGGCACCACTATCCGAATAGGCTTTTCTGGATAGGCCGCCTGCACGACTGTCGTACCAAGCATCAGTAATCCCAGCACCAACTTCAATGCATGCATGAATATTTTCATTCTATTCTCGATTCATCACCGCTATTTGTGAAGCACTAAACACTACCTGATGAGTCTTAATCCAAAGACGTCTCACCTAAGGTACTGACTAAACCCCGATACATAGACTCGATCGAAAGCTGAGCCACCAACTGCTGCGCGGTTTCAAACAATGCCATGCCGGTTTCGCTCTTGACGCGTTCAGCACCTAGGCAATCAAAAAACTTTTCTTTTAGTAATGCATGGCTCAGCCAGTTGCCTGGCTTACCACTCGCGACATCGATGCGTATCGATTCTTTGCGACCAGACTTTAAGTTCAAATCAACGATTGCGGCAAACTCGTGATCATCTGCCACCAGCGGATCAATTTCGACGGTGATTTTTTTCATTAAGCGTTCGATCTCTGGCCGCTGGATCTGCCTAGCCTCAAAGGTACCGATCTTGACCACGCCATCTATCATCGCCGAGGCGATGCAATAGCGCATACTGAACTTACCCTCCAAGCCTGTGGTCGGGATGTCGTAAATCAAGGGCTGCATGGCAAAGCGTGAGGCGCCTACACGCATCGATTCGATGTCTTCAATAGAAGTACCACTGAGTTGTTCACGTAATGCACGCGTAGCATCAATCGCTGGATGCGTGGCCGCACAACAAGGGTAAGCTTTTAAACCAATACCTGTTTCAGTCAAAATTTCTAACGGCTGACCCCAAGCTTTGGCATAACTCGCTGGGGCTTTGCCGCCAAAGACATTCATGAAACCAAACTTACCTTCGATCGCATCAGGCGCACAAGTGAAATCCTGCTCAGCCAAACGAGTCGCTAGAATCGCCGAACGTGCGGCTAAACCAGCGTGTAGTGGCTTGGTCATCGTGCCAAAATTTTGCCGCACACCGCTTGCAAGCGATGCGCTCACGCCAAGCGCACCGCGCATCTGTTCGTCTGTGAAGTTTTCAAGAAATGCTAACGCTGCAGTTGCACCGATCGCGCCAAAGGTGCCTGTGGTGTGCCAACCACGCTCATAGTGCCCAGTATTAAGCCGACGCCCGAGTTGACCAAGGGTTTCGATACCAACGATATGTGCACGTATCAGTTCTTCGCCACTCACACCCAAGACAGCTCCACGAATGAATAGCGCCGGCAATAACAGCGCCGTGGCATGGCAATAGGCGGGGTGACTGATGTCGTCGAAATCCGCTGCGTGAGCCAGGGTACCAAGATAGAGCGCCGCCGAGCCCTGCGCATCCGTCGAACTGCTTCGCAACGCCTCAGGAGCAAATTGTTTCAACACTTGCATCAGCGGCTGTGTCGAAAACAAAGCCTGGCGCAACTTAGGCTCGAGCGCTTGGCTAGCGCCTAGTGCTATACACGCTAAAGTATCGGTAATGGCATCGGTTGAACGTCGCACCGCTTCGTCTGAAAGTCTTTGTGCGCGAAATGCTCGACAAAAGGCAATCAACCCATCTGAAAACTCAGTGTTCAGCCCTGTGCCTGCCGTACCTACTTCATTGGCCGTCATTGTCTCGTCCCTTAAGCTTTTATTTCTACTCTCGTCTGCCGCGAGGGTTAGAATTTTTTGTAATCCGACTATTATGCGCTAAGAATTTGCTCGCCGTCTTGCAAAACAGGATCACTCATGACTAATCGAATCCTCGCGAAAATCACGCTGATTGGGCTAGCTCTTCTCGCATTGCATAACAATGCTGCAGCGCAAGAATACCCAACCCGCTCTGTCAAAATTGTGGTTGGTTATCCACCTGGCGGTTCGGTCGATGCAAACGCACGTTTGTTAGGTCAGTTGCTCAGCGAACACTGGAAGCAATCCGTAGTGGTTGAGAATCGCGCCGGCGCCGGTTCGACCATTGCAACGGCAAGTGTGGCTCAGGCAGCACCAGACGGCTATACGATTCTCTTAGCATCACCGGCGCACACCATTAATGCCACGCTTTACAAGAAGTTACCTTACGACACAGCATCCGCGTTTGCCGCGGTAGCAAAGCTTTCTGCCGCACCCTTAATTTTGTTGATTCACCCATCAGTTCAAGCGCAGAGCGTGGCTGAATTAATCGCCTTGGCCAAAGCCCATCCAGGCAAATTAAATTACGGCTCTTCGGGCGCTGGTACCTCAGTACACCTTGCCGGTGCACTGTTCAACATGATGGCAGGGACCTCAATGCAACACATCCCGTACCACGGTGGTAGCCCAGCCCTCACTGCCTTACTGAGCGGTGATATTCAAGTCATGTTTGCGGGGGTCGAAGGGCTTGCGCATGTCAGATCAGGCAAACTTCGCGCGCTCGCAAGCACAGCCAGTCAGCCAGGCGAGCTCTTCAAAGCTCTACCAACGGTCGCCGAATCGGGCTTACCTGGGTTTGACGTTGAGACTTGGTATGGCCTCTACCTGCCGGCGGCAACACCTCGCGCCATCGTCAACCAACTCAATCGTGCCGTCAACCAGGTATCGCATGAGCCCGTTAACGAACAGCGCTTTCGCAAGCTCGGCTTTGAAGTGTTTCAAACTTCGCCTGAACAATTTCTTGCCTTCACACAAATTGAATTAAAAAAATGGCGAGAGGTTATTCAAGCTTCAGGTGCAACGCTCGACTAATGAGCGAGCAGCCATTCGGGCGATCAGCACTCAGCTGATCACCCACCTCTAGCTAGAGGTTACCGTTCTAAAAGGCGGAGTATCAAGTTAAGCCTTAGGCAAAATCGCCGACAAGCTTGCCTTCACTTCAACAAAAACTGGGCCCGTTGCTTTCAAAGCCGCTCGAATCATGGGCTCGATATCCTCATCCTTTTCAATCAACAAGGTTTCGCACCCAAAGGCTTGAGCTAATTTTGAAAAGTCCGGCCCGGTCAGATCTGTAGCATGCGAACGCCCAGGATACATACGCTCTTGATGCAGGCGAATGGTTCCCAAGCTACGGTTATTGGATAAAAATATTTTGACCGGCAACTTACGTTCAACCGCAACGGCCAACTCATTGCCCGTCATCATAAAGCCACCATCACCCACGAGGCACACGACTGTGCGCTCGGGTTCGCGCATCGCAATGGCCACAGCACCCGGAACACCATAACCCATCACACCCGACATCGTTGAGTACAGTTTACGTTTACCTTTGAACGGAAAGAATTTATAGGCTAACGCAGCAGAAATCCCGGCATCGGGGACGATACTCGTCGCATCAGGGGTCAGTTCACCCAAAGCACGCACAACATTGCCAAAGGCTACGCCGTCGGGTGCTTGAATATTCTTCCAGACAGCCTGCGTGGTCGCGTAGCCATGTAATTCACTGATCCAGGAACTTCGATCTTTCTTCTCTGGCACTGCATGGCAGTCAGCAAAGGCGCGAATAAATTCTGCGCCGTGACACACCATCCCAACCTCAGGCTGAAAATTCTTACCAATCATCGTGACATCTGCGCACGCATGAACGAGTGTCTGATTGGGCCACGGAGGTGTTGGAAATCTGTAATTTAGAGTACCCCAATCAGACAGACGCGTACCAATCGCCAACAACAAATCTGCTTGCTCAAACGCTTTGACTTGCGTAGCAGAGGTACCCGTACCAATGTCGCCCGCGTACAACGGATGATCAGAAGAAAACACGCCATGGCGACGAAAGCCGATCACCACAGGGATGTTATGTTTTTCGGCTGCTGCACGCAGCGCTGCGCGTTGCTCATCGGTGGCAAAGTCGCCACCCGCAAGTAGCAAAGGTCGCTCAGCCTTTGCCAGGAGTTCTAAGACCTGCTGCATTGCCTTTGGTGTTGGGGCGCTGCTTGCCACAACCGAGGCGCGCGCTTTTACGTCAGGCAATTCGATCGGCAAAATATCTTCTGGCAACGAAATCACTACAGGTCCGGGCGTTCCGCTCATCGCAACTGAGAAGGCACGCGCCATCACTTCAGGCACCCGCGTTGGGTCATTGATCTCGTATACCCATTTCGCAATACTGCCAAACATTTTTGAGTAATCGATTTCTTGAAAGCTATCGCGCCCCACGTGCTGACGCTCACCCTGCCCGATCATAAGAATCAAAGGCGTACCGTCTTGTTGCGCGCTATGCACTGCTATCGAGGCATTGGTCGCGCCAGGCCCGCGACTGACCATAAACACCCCGGGGCGGCCTGAAAGCCGACCATCGGCCAACGCCATGAAACCTGCTGAACTTTCATGCCGTGCGGTAATGGTATCGATCTTGCTTGCGCCTAAGGCATCCAACAAAGGCAAGAAGCTCTCGCCAGGCACGCAAAACACCCGATCTACTCCGTTTGCTTCTAAAAAAGATACCAACTGCTGTCCGGTCGTCTGCACAATGCTCTCCAATAAGTGTCTTTGACATACAAGGTATGCCGTAAAAATTTCTGTTGTTAACGACGTCTGTCGTGAACGAGCGAGCTCGTCAAAAAAATATCTTTACATGGGTATGTCGCGAACCAGAGCTACTCGGCCGTGATCCCTAATTTTTTAATCAAGGTTGCCCAATACTGCGTCTCGGTGTCGATGAATTGCCCAGTCGAAGCGGGTGTCGAGTTGCTTTGCGGCTCAAACCCTAATTCGATAAAACGCGCAAAATTTTCAGGCTGCGCAACCACACGATTAATCGCTGCATTCAAGGTCTGAATAATTTCGGGCGACGTACCTGCGGGTACCAAAATAACGCCCCAGGTCGACGTCACAAAACCAGGAACCCCCGCTTCAATGGCCGTCGGCACCTTGGGCAATAGTGGCGATCTTTTGGCCGACACGACGGCCAAGGCCTTCAGCGCCCCTGAATCAATATACTGCGACGCACTCGCGATTGAGCCAAAGTGAAATTGAGTGCGACCCGCCACCAAATCCACCAAAGCGGGCCCTTCGCCACGATAAGGCACGTGGGTCACAGTCAGACCTGTCTCAATACGAAACTGCTCTGCGTGCAGATGCATGGCGCTGCCAACCCCAGCTGAGCCATAAGACAACGGCCCCCTTGCCTTTGCATAAGTCAAAAACTCTGACAAATTAGCTGCAGGAATTGAGGGATGCATCAAAATGACTGGTGACGAACTGACAACGTGCGCAACCGGAGCAAAGTCTCGCTTCGCGTCGTAGCGCAGATTTTTGTACAAACTCGGATTGACTGCCAGACCAACCGTTGTAAATAAAAGCGTGTACCCATCTGCCGAGCTGCGCGCAACGTCTTCGGTGCCAACGGCCGTGCCCGCACCCACTTTATTGTCAACGTAGACTGTCTGCTTCAGGTCAGCCGTGAGCCCTTGCGCTAGCAAACGGGCTGCAATATCCGTGTTGCCTCCAGCCGCAAACGGCACAACAAGGCGAATCTGCTTCACCGGATAATCTGCAGCCTGCGCTGACAGGCCAGCACACCCCAAGAACAAGAATAAGAATAAGAACGATACGAGCCTTTGTCTCAGCAACATGAGCGTCTCCGTTTTTTATTTTTTTCAATACGTAGAGTCTAACTTGTTTGCAATACTTGCCTCAAACCGCACCGATCGCTCGGGCTTCAGCTAATATACCCAACAGTAAAAATCGCCCTTAAGAAAATTGAAGTGAGACCCCAGTGAATCCACCCATCGTCGTGCCCCGTCCAGCAGCCACCGTGATCCTCGCTCGCGACACCAGTGACGGCATTGAAGTTTTTATGATGCAGCGCACAACAGAAGTCGCTTTTGCCAAAGGGATGCATGTTTTTCCAGGCGGTGGACTCGACCCAACCGACCATCACGACGAAATCGCTTCGCTCTGTGTGGGGTTAACAGATGATCTGGCCAGCAATACGCTTGGGATCGAGAAAGGCGGACTCGCCTATTGGATTGCTGCGATCCGTGAGTGTTTTGAAGAGGCCGGCTTATTACTAGGCTATCGGAATGACGATGAATTGGTGCAACTCAACGAGCATGAGGCGCTACGTCTATCAGACTTACGCACCGCCCTTGCTAAAAATGAAATCACCTTTGTCGATGTACTGAAAGCTGAGCAATTTCGCGTCGCGACCGACAAGATTGCCTACTTCAGTCACTGGATCACCATGCCGGGGCGCCCCAAACGCTACGACACACGTTTTTTTGTCGCTCAAGCGCCAGTTGGGCAAGTGGCCAAGCAAGACGATTACGAGACCGTGGGCCAAAGGTGGGTGCGGCCAGCCGATGCAATCGAAAAAAGTCGCTTGGGCGAGATCGATTTGATGTTTCCAACCATCAAGACACTTGAAAGCCTTTCGCGGTTTGCAACGGTGCAAGAACTGCTTGACCACGCGCGCGAACCAAAGCCCAAGCAACTGATGACGCCACGCACAGGTACAGGACGCGATGGCGAACCTCAGATCCTCGTGGCAAGTGATTACGCCTACGCCGAAATCGGAAAAATCGATCCACAAGGTGCGGGCACTGCAAAAACATATATTGAGCCAGGGGTCCCTGTTGAAATCGCGCCAAACGTGCTTCGCGTGACAGCGTCCAACCCAGGGATGATGACTGGCCCAGGCACAAACTCGTATCTCATCGGTACCCAAGAGACAGGCATCGCCGTGATCGATCCAGGCCCACCTCTAGCCGAGCATATTGATGCGCTGATCAACGCCGCGCGCGGGCCCATTAAATGGATTCTATGCACGCATACGCATCTTGACCACTCACCCGCGACGCTTGAACTCAAGGCGCGAACAGGTGCAACGGTGTACGGCATGCCTCCACCGCCCTACCCGAATCAAGACCAAACGTTTGCCCCTGACGTCATCGTGAGTCATCACCAAAGACTGGAAGTTGGAGGTGCAGACCTGCGTGTGATCCATGTGCCGGGGCACGCCTCGAATCAAGTCTGTTACCTGCACGAAACCGAACACCTAATGTTTACAGGTGATCATCTGATGCAGGGCTCAACGGTCGTGATTAGTCCTCCGGACGGCAACATGGCGACATACCTCGCATCTCTGCGCCTATTGCTTGAGGAACAGATTGACTTTTTGGCGCCAGGCCATGGCTTTATCATGGACAAGCCCAAAGATGCTGTTGAGCGTGTGTTAATTCATCGCCAAGACCGCGAGAACAAGGTCGTGGCCGCACTTAAAACCTTCGAGCAGCCTGTCACGCTTGAAGAGCTCGTGCCCGTGGCCTACAAAGACACTGCAGAAAAACTTCACAAAGTGGCGATGCGGTCTTTGTTTGCCCATCTGCAGAAGCTCGTTGAAGAACAGCGCGTCACGTTTGCAAACGATCGCTGGCTATTGAAGCGTTAGATCCGTCAAGCTACGCTGCATCACCAAGGATCTAGATTAGGCACTGAGTCGGTGGGGCGTTGCTTAAGGAACGCAACAAGCGAGTCCGAGGTGTGCGGCGTTGCCTCAACGCCCTTTAGCACGCGCCCTATAGCACGCGCCCATCGCGTCGCACAGACAGAAACGCCGCAAGCAGCATGAGCAGCATACCTGTCGCTAAAAACAAAGCCGTCACCTCAGTACTTTGATGCTTCTCTAAACGTATTGTGGTGGCAAGTGCTGCATAAACTTTTTTCAAATCGCTCGCACTTGTGGCACGATAGAAGTCAGCCAAGGTGATATCGGCGATTTTTTTAAGAACCGTCTCGTCAAGTTTGACGCGCATCGACACCCCTTGAGCCTTCAGTACGATCCCTTCAGTTGTACCAACGCCAACGGTATAGACTCGCACGCCATGATCTGCCGAGAGTTGTGCCATCTTCAACACATCAGGCCCCATGTTGCTTTGGCCGTCTGAAATCAACACAATCGCAAGTGCTTTGTTCGAACCAGGCTCAAGCTTGACTTGATTCGTTCCTTTATCCTCTTGACCCAGCGGCTTACCCAGATCCTTGGGAGGGGGCCGATCTGCCTCGGTGAGCAATTTATCAACTTCAATACCCGAGCCTGGCAACAATTGCGCCAGCGCAATCAAGATACCGCTGCCTAACGCCGAGCCCGTTTGTAATGGCAAATTTTCAATCGAGTGATAGAGTTCATCACGACTAACTGTTGGAGCTTGCGCCACCGCAGCAGTACCCGCCACGGTCACAATACCGACTTTGACTTGAGAAGGTTGTTCAGCAATAAACGTTCGTACGGCAGCCTGCGCAGCCTCAATTCGACTCGGTTGCACGTCGGTTGCTCGCATACTCCCCGAGGTGTCGATCGCTAGCATGACTGTATCCAAGCGCCCAGGTAATAACAATACTGCACGCGGCCGTGCCAACGAAAATACGACAAGACTCAGACCACAGAGCATCAACAGTGCATAACCATGTCGCGACCATCTTTGCTCGCGACGCAGCCACACGTAGCCACCTGCTAACACAGGCAGGCCCAAAAAAATCCATAACAGAGAGGGCCAAAGCAAGGTCAATGAGTTCAAGGACAGCATAGATTTATAGACCGCCGTGGGTACCAACCGTTGCGCCCGCAGCCACTTGGCTACGCCGCTTGCGCAGTCGGGTAAAACGAAGCAACGCTTGATCGATCGGGTCGTTGGTTTGTAGCTCCATGCAATCAACGCCAGCGCTTGCGAATGACTCACGCAACTGTCGCTCGCGCACCAAGGCCTGCTCAGCGAAGCGTTGGCGAAACGCCTTATCGTTAGAATCAACAAACAGCTGTTCACCCGTCTCAGCATCTTGCATCACGACAAGGCCGTTATTAGGCAAGACAGATTCAATTGGATCAAACAAGCGAACCGCAATCACTTCATGGCGTCGTGCCAACTGATTCAGCGAACGATCCCAGCCGGGCCGACTTAAAAAATCAGACAACACAAAGACAGTCGAGCGTCGCTTCAACACTGACTGCGCGTCTCTTAAGAGCTTACCTAAATCAGTTTCTTGGGTTTGCCTCAACGACTCAGCTCGCGTCATGCGATCTAACAAATGCAGCACCTGCCGTCGGCCTGAGCGGGCGGGTACATAAGTATTGGCATGCCCACCTGCGCCCGTATACAGCAGTGCACCAACACGATTACCATGTTGTGTGAGCAGCCGTGACAGTACGCCAACACATTCAAGCGCCAACGTTCGCTTACTAATCCCTCCGGATCCAAAATCTACTGACCCAGATAAATCCACAACAAACCACGCGGTCATTTCGCGGTCTTCTTGATGCTCACGCACATAAGGAACTTGCATTCTGGCCGTCACGTTCCAATCAATATGACGCACGTCATCATGCGCTTGATACTCTCGCAAATCGGCAAGCACCAACCCTGCACCTCGAAACAACGTACGGTAATCACCCTGCAGTTGCCCATCTAGCCGCCGTATCACTGTCCATTCAAGCTGCCTGAGCAGGGCTTCAGGGGTGGATGATGCCTTTGATTGGTCAGAGATACG
This sequence comes from uncultured Alcaligenaceae bacterium, assembly GCA_937952975.1. Taxonomy (GTDB): domain Bacteria; phylum Pseudomonadota; class Gammaproteobacteria; order Burkholderiales; family Burkholderiaceae_B; genus Zwartia. Next base: position 9,357 of record CALFXX010000068.1, on the reverse strand, counting down.
CGTCAAACTGGACAGCTTACCGGTCGGTACGCCGACACGCGTCCCGCCAGACAAACCTTGGGCACGCGTCGCGTCTTGTGCGACACCTGCTCGGCGCTTAAGACGTTTAAGAAACCCGAACATGACTATCAAGTGGCTTGTCGGGCGCAGGAACCGCACGCAATATTTGTTCAATGACCTGATCCGCTGACAACCCCTCTGACAAAGCCTCATACGACAATACCAAACGATGCCGCAAAACATCTGGTACTAAATCCATAACGTCTTGCGGCAAGGCATAACCACGCCCACGCAAAAACGCCAGGGCACGCGCACCTTCAATCAAACCAATGGTCGCGCGCGGACTCGCACCAAAAGTCAGGTAGCGCGCAAGATCCGGCAGACCAAACTGTGCAGGATCTCGTGTGGCTGAGACAAGCTTTACGGCATACTGAATCAATGCAGGGTCAACGTAACCCTGTCGAGATTGCGACTGCAGAGCTGCGATCTGTTCAGTCGTCGCAACCGCCTGGATGCTGATCGCAGGCCCAATCACGCGCTGCACAATCACAAACTCTTCTTCCTCTTTGGGATAGCCCACCAACACTTTCATCATGAAGCGATCAACTTGCGCTTCGGGCAAAGGATAAGTGCCTTCAGTCTCGATCGGGTTTTGAGTCGCCATCACTAAAAAAGGCGACGGCACCTTGTGGGTTTGCCCTGCAATCGTCACTTGACGCTCTTGCATGACCTCAAGCAAGGCGCTTTGCACCTTGGCTGGGGCACGGTTGATTTCATCGGCGAGCACAAGATTGGCAAAGACGGGCCCCAACACTGTACTGAATTCACTCGTTCGTTGATTGTAAATTTGCGTACCGACTAAATCTGCCGGTAATAGATCGGGGGTAAATTGAATCCGTTTAAACGTGCCTTGGATGGCTTTGGCCAGGGTATTGACCGTCAAGGTTTTCGCGAGGCCGGGTACACCCTCAATCAACAGGTGGCCTTGCGCCAAAATCGCCACCAACATCCTCTCTAAAAACTGATCTTGACCCACCACGATACGTTTGACTTCATAAAGCACCCGCTCCATTAACGCAGCCGTCTGCTGAACAGGTTGAGGTGACTGACCACGGTTCCACTCTTGAGGATCGCTATTCATATCAATTTCCGTTGTTCAAATCAATTTACCTAAATTTAAAAAGCAGGCATGCCTAAAGCAGCACCCGCATTCTCAATGGTGATCGCAAAGCCAACACCAACAAACGTTCTGACACTCGTCGGATTCAAAATAGCGGTGACAATCCCTAGTACCTCACCCGCCATATTGACCAAGGGGCCGCCTGAGTTGCCCGGATTCGCGGCTGCGTCGAACTGAATCAACCCAGTGAGCGCAGGACCCTCTGTCGGTTTAAACGTGCGGTTTAAACCAGAGATCACCCCCGCCGATACCGATGCACCTAGGCCAAAAGGAAAACCCACCGCCACCACGTCATCACCTGGGCTCAGGTTTTGACTCGAGCCGAGCGTAGCCGGCTGTAAATCATCGGGAATATTGAGCGGCTTCAATACCGCTAAATCCTTGTCACGTTGGGCAGAGACGATCACTGCAGGCGACTCTAAGCCATCTGCAAAAGTCACGACAAGTCGGGGCGCGGCCGCCACAACGTGCAAATTAGTCAAAATGGTGCCATCGTCTTTAATGACCACACCCGTCCCAACACCAAAGTCGTTGTCCCCAACCTGTGTGCCTTTGGCATCGAGGATGTCACCACGAATACGAACGACTGAGGGCGCAATGAGTGCAGCCGCTCGGGCCGCACGCGAGGGCAACTCTTTAGTCGCCAGTGTGTGCAAAACGGCCGCATCGATTTGCTCTTGTGTCAGTTCAGTACGGACCGGCTGAAAACGATCGTAAGCAAAAAGCAGTGCCAAACCAAACAGAATGCCCAGAGCAAGCCATCCAAGCCGCTCGTAGAGCCGGCTGTACTTCGACATCTTTGCGCTGGGCGCGCTCAGCGCAGCACTCAAAGCGCTCGCAGCGCTCGCATCAAGCACAGCCGCCCCCTCAGGCATTTTTTGGCCCGATACTGGACGATGGCTATAGAGCGCGGCCCGTTTCATAAAAAACCTAATCCCGCCAAGCGGTGATAAAGTGATGATTCATCATAACTCCACTGATGCCTTCATGCACTTTATTTGGCCGCACTTTTTATGGTGTTTTTCTTTAGCGCTTGCGTTGCCGCTGATCTATCTTTGGCTACTCAAGCGCAAACATCGCTTTGCGTTCACGTACTCGAATCTCAGCATCATCCGAGAGGCACTGGGCCCACGTCATAGCTGGCGCCGCCATACCCCGCCAGCGCTCTTGTGGCTGGCCCTGTGTGTTGCCATTGTCGGTGCTGCGCGGCCAACCGCGCAAGTCACCTTGCCCGCCGATTACATGACTCTTGTCCTTGCAGTAGACGTCTCGCGAAGCATGTTGGCCGAAGACGTAGAGCCCAATCGCATCCAAGCTGCGCAAGCGACAGTGAAAGATTTTTTACGCGACCTCCCTAACAACATTCGTATCGGTACTGTTTCTTTTGCCGGTACGGCGCAACTGGTGCAACAGGTCACAGATGAACGCGAGGCTTTGGTCGCTTCAGTGGATCGCTTTCAGCTACAGCGCGGCACCGCGACGGGCAGTGGCCTGCTCTTAGCACTCTCAACTTTATTGCCGAGCTCGGGCGTGGATCTGCAGGCGGCGATCTATGGCGACGAGTTTGGGCGCTGGGGCAGCAAACCTTTGGCTGAGCGCAAACCCTCGGCGCCTGTCGCCCCCGCAGCCCCACCCGTGCCCCCTGGGTCATATACAAACGGCGCCATCATCTTACTTTCGGATGGACGACGCACCAACGGACCCGATCCACTTGCCGCGGCCAAGCAAGCGGCGCAACGAGGCGTACGCGTCTACACGGTGGCTTTCGGAACACCAAATGGTTTTATTCCTGGTTGGGAAGGTTCCTCGTTTTACGCCCGCGTGGATGAGCAAGCACTGCAAGCAATTGCAAAAATTACTGAGGGTGAATTCTTTCGCGCGGGCAATTCGCAAGACTTAAAAGAGGTGTATCGCCATTTATCGAGTAAATTTTCTCTTGAAAGGCGCGATACCGAAATCTCTGCTCTGTTTGGCGCGTTAGCACTGGCACTGACGATTTTGGCTCTTTGTCTTTCACTTGTATGGTTCAAGCGCTCTCCAAGCGGACACCAAGCGTTACATCAATCGTGACGCTAATCATTTGCTAACCTTGCGCTAAGCTATCAAGAAGTCTTTTCTCAGATCTTTCTTCAGTTACTCACAGGAACAACCCATGGATCGCAGAACCTTCCTTCTTAGTTCTGGTGCAGCAGTTGGCCTGGCTCAGCTCCCTTCACTGAGCTTCGCGCAGGCAGGCAAATCTCTCTTACGCTGGGTTCCAGAGACTGATCTTGCTTTGTTGGATCCAATGTTTACGACGGCAACCATTACAGCTTGTCATGCGCTGCAAGTCTTTGACACGCTCTATGGCTTAGACGAAAACTATCAGCCTCAACCACAAATGGTGGGCAACCAAACGCTCGAAAACAATGATCTAACCTGGAAACTTACCTTGCGTGAGGGGTTGAAGTTTCATGATGGCAGTGCCGTCACGTCAAAAGACATCGTCGCCAGCATTATCCGGTTTGGCAAACGCAACCCTCTTGGGCAAACTCTTTTTGGCCTCATCACTGAACTTAAGGCCGTGAACGAAAAGACCATTGAAATCACTCTGAGCAAACCCTTTCCTCTGCTGATGTACTCGCTCTCGGGCTCCTCAGCTTCGATCATGCCCGAGCGCTTGGCCAACACACCAGATAATGTCCCAGTCAAAGAAATGATTGGGAGTGGACCTTACCGCTTCATTGCCGAAAAATGGGTATCGGGTTCACAGGTCGTATACGAAAAATTTACTGATTATGTGCCACGGTCAGATGGCGTTGCCACCAACACTGCAGGCCCCAAAATTGCCCACGTGACAGATGTCAAATGGCAAGTCATCAATGACCGGGCAACTGCAGTGGCAGCGCTGCAAAACAACGAAGTCGATGGCATTGAATCCGTCGACAATGATTTCATCCCCGTTTTGCGTAAAGACCCTGCGATTACCTTGATCAAAAGTGCCTTGCCTGCGATCTCGATCATGCGCTTCAATCACCTTTATCCACCGTTTGACAATGTATTGATGCGCCGTGCCATTTTGGCGGTCGTCAACCAAACTGAATACATGACGGCAGCTAACGGTTCAGAGTTTCCTGAGTATTGGAATGATCAAGTTGGGGTTTGGGTGCCTGGCACACCCATGGCAACCAAGGCGGGCTTAGAGAAACTAACAGGCAAACGTGACTTCGCCCTCGCCCGCTCGCTGATTAAAGAAGCGGGCTACAAGGGTGAACCCATTGTGTTGCTTGATCCTGTTGACTCACCTAAGCATCATGCCTCGGCGCTCGTGACTGCAGATTTATTCAAAAAATTAGACCTAAAAGTCGACTTGCGCTCAATGGACTGGGGCAGCTATCTGCAACGCCGCAATAGCCAAGAGCCCCCAGCCGCGGGCGGCTGGCATGTCGGTTTCACTGCCATGACGGGCACGAGCAATCTTGATCCCACTAGCAACCTCGGCATCCGCGGCACGGGCAAGCAAGCATGGTTTGGCTGGCCGACAAACCCAACTATTGAAAAATTACGGACTGATTGGTTTTACGCGCCAACTCTCGAGCAACGCAAAGCGCTTTGCGAGGGCATCCAACTCCAGGTGTTTGATCAGGTCCCTTACATCCCACTGGGTGCCATCTATAACCTGATGGCGTTACGCAAGGGCTGGGTCAATTTTCAGGCGCAAGGTCCGGTGTTTTATACGATGCGAAAGGGCTAAGAGACCAGACTAAGCACAGCCTCGTTTGTGACACGATAAGGCACAGAGGCCAAGAGGCAGATCGCAAGCGGTCGCCTCCTCAGGCGCTGCGGACCACTTTCTTCTTCATTCTTTGTAACCAAAGCGCCAAGTCATCCACGTAGGTAAACACAGCAGGGATCACCAACAGACTGAGCAGCGTTGAAGTCAATAATCCGCCCATCACGGCAATCGACATCGGCGAGCGAAAACTTGGATCTGAACCCCAACCAATCGCAATCGGAAACATGCCGGCGATCATCGCGATCGTTGTCATCACGATCGGACGCGCGCGCTTGTGACAGGCGTCTAGCAACGCCTCGGTACGCGAAATTCCACTCCGTCTGGCCACAATGGCATATTCAACCAGTAGGATTGAATTTTTTGTCACAATCCCCATCAACATAATCAAGCCGATCAACGAGGGCATTGAAAAGCTTTTTCCAGTTAAGAGCAACGCGACGAAGGCGCCCCCAATTGAAAGAGGTAAGGCACCCAGAATGGTGATTGGCTGCAAAAAGTCGTGAAATAACAAAACCAAAATCATATAAATGCACAACAAGCCGATCGCCATCGCCAACCCAAAACTGGCAAATAGCGCTTGCATCTCTTTTGCATCGCCGAGCTCAGTCTGACGCACTCCCGCTGGTAAGTTACGCAGACCCGGCAAGCCTTTTGCCTCTGCATAGACCTCACCCAACTGACGCCCACCCAACTCGACATCAAGCACCACATTACGGCTACGATTTAATCGATCAATCTGCGCGGGTCCACTATCCATTGTTAAGGTCGCGACATTACCTAACAAAACGGGACCATAGCGCCCAGGTACCGTCAAACGAGCTAGCGCGTCAATATCCGTGCGGGCAGAGTCCGGTAGCTTGACGCGAATTGGAATTTGCCGTTCAGACAAGGTGAGCTTGGGCAAACTGACGTCATAGTCGCCGCTCGTTGCCACGCGCAAAGTTTCAGCAATACTTTGCGCAGTCACACCTAAATCTGCAGCGCGCGCAAAGTCTGGCCGCACAATTAATTCTGGGCGCACCAAACTAGCCGAAGACAGCACATTGCCGATCCCTTTCAAACCTCGCAACTCGCCCTCAACCACATGTGCTGCAGCGGTTAGCGCAAGCGGATCTTCGCTTTGCAAAACGATCTGCATTTTTACGCCAACGTCTTGTGGCCCGACGGTGATACGAACCCCAGGCTCGCGCGCTAATAAGGTGCGAATATCGGCTTCAACCTCTTGCTGATTTTTCTTACGGTCTGAGCGATGGACCAACGTCACGGTCAAAGACGCTTTGCGGACCTCGGCAGCAGACCCTCTTGCAAACGCATCGCCTGATACACCGGCACCAACCGAGCTAAATACCTTGACCACTTCAGGAATCGCCTCGAGTTTCAGACGAACACGCTCTGCCGCCCGGAGGGTCTCTTGCAACGTGCTTCCTGGCGCACGTTCAATATTCACGAGTGTTTGGCTTCGATCAGCGGGAGGCACAAATCCCTTGGGTAAAAGCGGCACTAAGGCAATAGAGCCTGCAAAAAACAGAGTGGCCAAGACAAGCGTCAACAGACGGTGCGATAGACACCAGGTGACTGATTTGAGATAACGACGCATGATCCAACCATCGCCTTGCTCGCGTGCCGATTCTGGCACCGCTTTCATAATGTAGGCGGACATCATTGGCGTCAGCAAGCGGGCGACCAACAGCGAAGCCAAAATAGCGAGTACTGCGGTCCAGCCAAACTGCTTAAAGAATTTTCCTGGAATCCCCGCCATGAATGCTGTGGGCAAAAATACCGCCACCAAAGCAAAGGTGGTCGCAATAACGGCCAGTCCTATTTCATCCGCCGCTTCAAGTGCCGCCTGGAAAGGAGTTTTGCCCATGCGCAGATGACGAGCAATGTTTTCAACTTCAACGATCGCGTCATCAACCAATATGCCGACCACCAACGCAAGAGAAGTCAGTGTCACCATATTCAGCGTAAAGCCAAACAGATAGATCCCTAAAAATGCTGGCAAAATTGACAAGGGCAAGGCTGCAGCAGACACAATCGTGGCGCGCCAATCACGTAAAAAGTACCAAACGACAACAACCGCTAGGATTGCACCCTCGTACAGCAGGTGCATCGAACCTTCAAAGTTCTCTTCAGTTTTTTCGACGTTATCAATTTGCTCAGTGATCTGAATGTCAGATCGCGCCAGTCGCAAGCTCTTAATCACTTGCCGAACCTCTTGCGCGAGCGTCACTTCGTTCGCGCCTTTACTGCGCATAATTTCGAAGGCGACGACGGCTTGGCCATTCACCAAAGCTATTGAGCGACGCTCTGCTGTCGCGTCAACAATCGTTGCAATTTGATTCAGACGCACCCTGCGGCCATCTTGCAACGGGAAGTCGAGCATCCCTAATTCTTTGGCGGTACTCGCGGTGGCAATCGTGCGTACGGCCTGCTCTGCACCGCCTACATCGCCGCGGCCACCAGGTGCCTCTTGTTGAATTTGACGCAAGCGACGCGACACCTCTGCCGCTGTCACGTTAAGTGCCGCCATACGCGCAGCGTCTAGCTCAACCCTAACCTCGCGCGTCAAGCCACCCATGCGCTTCACTCGACCAACACCATTCACCGTCAGCAATTGTTTAGCCACAGTGTTGTCCACAAACCAAGACAAAGCCTCTTCGTCGCTTTGCTTGGAGGTGACCGCATACGTCAGTAACGGCTTACCTGCAGTCGTCGTACGCAAGACAGTTGGATCACGCACATCAGCGGGCAACTCAGCTCGGACGCGCGTGACCGCATCCCGCACATCGTTGACCGCCTCCATTGGGTCTTTTTCAAGTACGAATTCAACTGTAATCACCACGACCCCTTCAAGGATTTTGGTGTACAGATTTTTAATACCCTGAAGAGTGGCGATTGAATTTTCTAGCTTGCGTGCGACCTCAGTTTCAAGCGTCGCCGGTGCCGCACCCGGAAGTTGCGCCTCGACGGTGACCATTGGCAGCTCAATATCTGGAAAATCTTGAACTCCAATCGCCTTAAAGGCCAACACCCCTGCGATCGATAACAAAATAAAAAGCAGAATCGCGGGGATAGGATTACGAATCGAAAAGGCAGAAAAATTCATTCGCGCGCCTACTTGGCCTGAGCCGTCGCTGAAACAGCAACCAAATCATCATTGGTTAAGAAACCGGCTCCTGACTCAACGATGTTATCGCTGGCAGCTATACCGGTTAGAACCTCGATTCGAGCACCCACTCGACGCCCAACACTCACTTTAAGCTGCTCGACGCGCTGTTTTTCGCCGACTTTAAATACGTAGCTAAACCCATCGCGCATCACGACAGACTCTTGCGGCAACGTCAGGCCTTGAGTCGTACCCAACTGAAACTGGCCACTTGCAAACATCCCGGCTCGTACAGGGGGCTCGTCATTGGGGTTCTTAGGCAGATCAACAAAGACGACAGCAGTACGAGCCTGTGGATCAACGGTCGGACCAATCACGCGAACGCTGCCAAGCAATGCAGGTGCGCCCTTTGGCAAACTGGCGGGAAACACACTCACGGGCATCCCAACTTTAATCTGACTCAGCTCTTCAGAAGTGACCTCGGCGCGCCATTCAAGTCGGCGCTGCCGCACCATTCGAAATAATTCGGTACCTGGTGGGACAACGGAGCCAACCGTGGCCTGTCGCGTTGAAATCACGCCGTCATCCGGGGCTCGTACCTCAGCGTACTTCAGCCTTAATTCCTGAACCTTAACGTGCGCGGTTGCGGCCTCGAGGCGAGCTTGTGCAGTTTGCTCGGCTGTCAGGTATTGATTGATTTGCTGAGCAGATAAAGCACCCGAGTCTTTTAGACTACGGGCTCGTGCGGCGTTCGCTTTTGCATCTGCTAACGCGGCAGCCGCTTCGGCTTGCTGGGCTTTTTGCACAGCTAAATCCGCCAGCACGGTGTCAGTTGCAAAGAGAGCGAGCACTTGATCTTTTTGAACCACATCGCCAACATTGACAAGCACCTCAGCCATGCGTAAGCCTCCAACCTGGGCGCCGATGAGAGCTTCTTGCCAGGCGGCAACACTGCCATTCGCTGTGATCACTGCAGCGATTTGAGTGGCCGCGGGACGAGTCACTGTTACGGTCAGACCCGCCCGAGGCGCGTCCTGAGCAGAGGCCGTGATTTGCGACACGAGAGCGAAGCTACACGCGCTAAGCAGACCTCGGAACACTAAACTGTTAAGACTCGAGCGCACGGTAAATGTCATGGTTTTGAATTGCCTATAGTCATATCTTTCAATGCTGTCTGAGCCAGCCCAGTCAGGGCCAAAGAATCCGTCACGGTCCAGCCACCGCCCACCGCGCGATAAAGCGCGATCATGGCGTTGACACGGTCGCGGCGCACGGAGGCCAAAATATTATCTGCGT
>CALFXX010000067.1 GCA_937952975.1 uncultured Alcaligenaceae bacterium | reverse complement strand
CGTGATGGCAAATAATCTTTGTGTACGTTTTGTAAAAGCCGCGAGCGGTGCGATCGACGCCAGCCATTTTGCCGTCAGCCATGAAGCCGTACCAAACGCCGAGTCGGACGATATCGTGGTGCAAAACGCCTATGTCTCGCTTGACCCCTATCAACGTCGACAGATGATGCCCAATGTTGCCTACGCCAACCCGTTGAATTTAGGTGACGTCATGGTAGGTCGAGCCATTGGCCAGGTGGTTGAATCCAACCACGCCGACTTTAAGGTGGGTGACTGGGCGCTAGGCCACTTTGGCTGGCAGCGGTACACCAAGATCAAAGCGTCTGGTGCAGAGAAGATCAACTTGGATGGCTTTTCTGCCTCGACGTATCTCGGTGCGCTTGGCAGCCCTGGTGTGACCGCCTGGGTGGGAATGCGCGCGATTGCTAAGGCCATGCCAACGGACACCGTTGTCATTTCAGCCGCGACGGGTGCGGTGGGTAGTGTTGCAGCGGCGTTAGCGCGCTCAATCGGTTGCCGCGTTGTTGGGATCGCGGGTGGCCCTGCCAAATGCCAGCATGCTGTCCAAAAGCTGGGCTATACAGTTTGCGTCGATTATCGTGACCCGAACTTCAAACAATTGCTCGCCCAAGCCACGCCTAACGGTATTGACGTTGATTTTGAAAACGTCGGCGGTGCAATCTTTGATTGCGTACTTGAACGCCTGAATGATTTTTCACGGATCGCGCTGTGCGGCATGATCTCGCAATACAACTTAATCGAACCCGATGGCGTGCGCAATATCGGCGAGATCTTAAACAAGAACGCCACGCTGCAAGGGTTTAGAGTAACGAGTTATCCCGAACATCGGGCGCAAGCACTGCAAGACATCAAAGCACTCTTGCGCAGCGGCGCTTTACAACCCACCGAAACCTTTGTTGAGGGGCTAGAGGCTGCCCCTCAGGCCTTTGTGGATTTATTTAAGGGCGCAAATCTGGGGAAGTTGGTTGTGCGGGTTTGAGCGCAGAGGCACTGAATCAATTCTCTTTAGGAATCTTTGCCTCGCCCACAACCTTAATCCACTTAGTGATTTCTGCCTGCGCAAAGTCAGCAAACTGTTGAGAGCTACCCCCGACCGCATCAACGCCTAGCTGGGCCAGTCGCTCTTTGACCTCTGGCATATTTGCGATACGTGAAACTTCATTTGACCATTTCAGTACGATCTCTTGTGGTAGTCCTGCCGGCCCCATAAAACCTAACCATGAAAACGCTGTGAAGCCTGGGTAGCGTTCGGTCATCGCTGGCATGTCGGGCATAGACTCGAGTCGTTTGGGCCCGAAGCTGACCAAAGGTTTGATTGAGCCAGCCTTGATATGCTGCGACTGAATAAACAATGTATCGATGGCATACGAGACTTCGCCGCTAACCACTGCCATAGTCGACGCCGCACTCCCCTTGTAAGGTACGTGCGTCACATCAATACCCGCAGACGCTTTAAAGTACTCCCCAGCCAAGTGTCCCATGGTGCCGTTACCAAACGACGAATAATTCAATTTGCCAGGATTTTTCTTCGCAAAGGCAATTAGCTCATCCAGTGTCTTGACCGGCAACGAGGGATGCACTGAAAGCGCCAACTGCAAGATACCCATCTGACTCATAAAGGTAAAGTCCTTCATAGTGTCGTAGGGTAACTTGGTATACAGCGCTGGGTTGGTTCCAACACTAGTGGTACCGACTGTGATTGTGTAACCATCGGGTGCAGCTCTTGCGCCATAACTCATGCCAATCGTTGTGCCGCCACCTGCACGATTTTCGATGATGATCGGCACCTTCCAGGCTTCGGCCAACTTCACTGTAAAAATTCGCGCGATGGGGTCAGTTGCCCCACCAGGGGGATAGGGAACGACAACGGTGATCGGACGATTAGGATAGGGTTGCGCCTGTATTTGCGCAGACAGGCCGATGAAACCTAAAACACCTAAGACCACTCCATCAACGAATCGCATACTAATATTCCTTTTTTATTGAAAGGTAAAGCCGCCACAAAAAAATTATTGTGTCTTGGGAAGACGCTCAGCGACTTTTCCCCATTTCTGTAAATCAGAGGTAATGAGTTGGCCAAGCGCTAAGGGTGTTGAGGGAGTCACATCCATGCCAGCAATTGTCATTCGCGCCCTAAATGTGTCAGTCGCAAGCACTTTGGCCACCGCCCCGTTGAGTTTATGAATGATGTGATCTGGGGTGCCGATTGGCGCCAATAACCCGAACCAAGAGGCTACGTTAAAGCGTTCAAAACCGACTTGTCCAAACGTTGGCACAAGAGGCAATGCCGGGTTGATCTCATTAGATGGCACACCAACCCCTAGCACTTTCCCTTCGCGCACCGAGGCCGCCGCAACTGCAATAGAAATAACAGCAGCAGGCGTACTCCCGCCGATCACGTCGATAATAAATTTTCCGCTACCAGAGCCACCATAGGGAATGTGCACCCAATCTAAACCGCCTTCTAAGCGCAACTGCTCACCAAGCATATGTGCGGTGCTACCAAGCCCAGGCGAGGCATAAGAAAGCTTGCCCGGGTTCGCCTTTGAATACTCCACGAGCTCTTTAATGTTTTTGACTGGAATGGAGGGATTCACGACAACAACAAAAGCGACATCTGTGAGTTTTGAAATTGGTGCGAAGTCTTTACTCGCGTTAAAGGTCACATTATTTTGAATAAACGGAGTAATTGTCAGCGTGCCATCGAACCCAAGAAGAAGCGTGTGCCCGTCAGGTTTAGCGCGAGCCACCTCAGTGGTGCCAATAACACCCGTAGCACCTGGCTTATTTTCAATCTGAAAAGACTGGCCTAAATCTTTGGCCAGACCCTCGCCTAGCACTCGGGCAAGCATATCTGCCGAACCGCCCGCTCCAAACGGGACGATGATTTTGACTGGTCGCGCCGGATAGGTTTCAGTTTGAGAAAAACCAAGCCCCGTATAACAGAGCATCGCAAGCGCTTGAACCGCAATCAAAATATATCGACTGACATTGATCAATTTAATTACTCCTAGCGTTTTATGTAGTCAGTCACTCCGGCGTCAAGCCCGCAGCCTGACTGATTGCTGTCCAGCGAATCGTTTCAGTCTTGATAAAGGTCGAAAAATCTGTGGCATTCATATTAAGCGGTTCAACTCCCTGTTGGGCAAAACGGCTTTGTATACCGCTATCAGATAGCGCCCGCACAGTTATTTGATAAATTTGATTCAAGGTCTGAGGCGATGTATTTTTAGGGGCTCCTAAACCATACCAATTCATCACCACATAGTTTGGCAAACCCGCCTCTCGTAACGTGGGCACCTCAGCAAACGCAACAGACCTTTGAGTACCCGTTACTGCAAGCGCACGCACACGCCCACCTTGCACATGACCAATCGCTGTTGGCGTCGCAGTAATCAATAAATCAACGTTACCTGCCACGACTGCTGACAAAGCTTCGCCACCACCCTTGTAAGGGATGTGCGTCAACTTAATATTGGCCTCTTTTTGCAATAATTCACCAGACAGGTGAGGACTGCTGCCCACGCCACCCGAGCCAAAGTTCAACTTACCCGGATTCGCTTTAGCAAACTCAATTAACGCTTGTACGGTTTTGAAAGGACTTTTTTCCGGTACCACCAAGACCATCGGTGTTTGAAAGATTGCTCCTACCACCGCCAGATCTTCCGAGTGATCCCAACTCAGTTTTTTAAAAAGTGAAGGCAGAATCGCATAACTTGATTCAAAAGCAATCAAGGTATATCCGTCGGGATTTGACTTGAGCACCTGCGAAAGTCCAATCGTACTCGAAGCCCCTGGTTTATTTTCAACAACAACAGACTGCCCAGTTTGTTCAGCGATTTTTTGACCTAATACGCGTGCGCCCATATCAACGGTACCGCCAGTCGCCCACGGAACCACGATTTTGACTGGCTGGTTTGGCCACGCAGACTGGGCTTGACCTAAGATTGGAGAGAACAGACCAGAAGCCAGCAACACCAGAATTAAATAAAAGTGATTTGATATTTTTTGATGACTTTGCACACAACGCCTCACCATGGATAATTTTTAAAAAGTCTAGCTTTGATTCCGTTACTCAAGCGACGCATCTAATCTTTTTTCACGACGCCGACGCACCCAAGCCAGATTAGGCAAAATCAACAACAGTACTGCGATCACCATCAAGACAGCTGACAGGGGTCTTGAGAAAAAGATAGTGAAATCGCCTTGAGATAAAAGCATTGACTGGCGAAAATTGTTTTCCATGAGTGGGCTCAGTACCATCGCCATGACGAGCGGCGCCGCTTCGTATTTAAGCTTTTTGAACAAATAGCCAACAAAACCGAACACGATCATGACGAGCACGTCGACGATACTATTGCTCAAGCTATAAGAGCCAATCACACAAAAAATCAGAATGGCAGGTACCAGATAGTGATACGGGATTTTTAAAATTTTGACCCATAGACCAACGAAGGGCAGGTTCAATACGATCAGCATGATGTTGCCGATATACATGCTGGCGACAACACCCCAAAAGATATCCGGGTGTTGCGTGATGAGCAAAGGGCCCACATTCACGCCATACGATAAGAAAGCACCGAGCAGTAAGGCCATTCCCGGGGTTGAGGGGATCGCTAGCGTCAGTAACGGAATAAAAGCCCCTCCAATCGCTGCATTATTTGCGGCTTCGGGGCCCGCAACACCTTCGATCGCGCCGTCTCCAAATTGCTCTGGGTGTTTGGATATTTTCTTTTCAACGCTGTAAGACACGAAACCAGCAGCGACTGGTCCTGCGCCGGGCAGTAGTCCAAAGAAAAATCCAATTAGGCCACCGCGTGAAATCGGCCCAACTGAGTCGGCCCAATCTTTTCGGTTCGGCCAGATCTGAGAGATCTTTCCGGCAAAAACATCTTTTGAAATTCGTTGCTCGACATTCAACAAAACTTCAGAAATGCCAAACAAGCCCATAATAATAGGGATCAAGCCAACGCCATCCGAGAACTCGACGACGCCAAACGTAAAGCGCGGCGTACCCATCACAAGGTCCATACCGATCGAACCAAGAAACAGACCAACGACCGCCATCAGCAGAGCCCTCACCATTGAGCCCTGCGCCATGAACGTCAACACGACCAACCCACAGCACATCAAAGAAAAATATTCAGGAAAACCGAAAATCAATGCGACCTTTGCTAAATAAGGTGCAGCAATTTGCAGGCCAATAATTGCCAAGGTCCCACCAATAAACGAACCAATTGCGCTGATGCCAAGCGCCACACCGGCTCGGCCTTTACGGGCCATCTGATGACCATCTAGACAGGTAATGACTGAAGAGGCCTCACCCGGAATATTGACCAGGATCGAAGTAGTCGAGCCGCCGTACATGGCGCCGTAGTAGATTCCGGACAGCATAATGACCGCAGACACGGGAGGAATACCCATCGTCACCGGAAATAAAATAGACATGGCGGCCACTGGCCCGATACCAGGCAAAACACCCACCAAGGTGCCAATAAAGACACCCGCTGCACAATAGCCAAGGTTGGCGATAGTCAGTGCGATTGAAAAGCCGTCGAAGATATCCATTGCGTCTCTTAGAAGCCAAACAAACCGAGCGGCAATGCAGTCTCTAACCACACCTTGAACACAAGATAGGTCATGACTGACGACAAGACGGCGCCGAACCCGATGACATACCAGCGTTGTCGTTCAACCAGCCACAACAGGAAGGCGATGAAAAGAGTTGTGCTCAGGATAAAACCTAAGTGTTCCATCGTTAGTGCGTACAGTAGCAGCGCCACGATAATCGCCGCAGCCTTTAGTGCACCAAGTCGGTTGGCAAACAAAGGTTCAACCGGTTCTGCATAGCCTACGCGCGCATCATCCGCTGTAGCGCCCGCCTGTTGAGCGGTCGCGCCCAGAGCCGTTCGATCCTTAAAACCCGCCCGTGATGACTCAGTTTTCTGGGCGAACTCAGGCGTGGCCGTTCGTTTCGCGCGACGGGCGTTAAACCATTCAATCGCTGCGAACATACAAAGTGCAGCGCCTGCAATAAACGGAAACATGCCGGGACCAGGATCGTTGAGCGAGCCAAGCGATAGTCTGTATGAGGCAATACAAATCGAAAACCCGCACACCAGCCAACACCCGCTTAGCCAGTTTTCTCTTTTCATGGCTGTGCTCATTTTTTATGGCTACCTTTTCATGAAGCTATCGTCATACTCAGTCAAGCAAAGCAGAGGGCACTGAGGCGCTAATTACCCATCGATTTCAAAATTCCACTAAACAAGTCACTTTGCCCTTTTAGCCATGTTTTATATTCGTCTGGTCCCAGTAATTTAATTTCGACACCAAACGGCTCAAGCCGCGTTGAAATCTGTTCGTTGTATTTCTCGGTAGCCTTCTTAGCCGCGGCGTAGATCGCATCGACTACGGCTTTAGGAGTGCCTTTGGGTGCCAAAAGCCCGTAATACGAAGGGCTCGCGATGGTATAGCCCAGCTCTTGCAGGGTTGGAACATCAGGAAACGCTTGCAGGCGTTTGTTGCCGTAAGAAGCGAGCGGACGTAAGGTACCCGCTTTAATATGGGGTGCGGCAGGCGCGACTGCCGTTGATGCCATATTGACATGGCCACCTAAGGTAGCGGTTATGGCGGGACCACTGCCTTGTGAAGGAATATGGTTCCATTTGACGCCCGCCTCTTTTGCCAGGCCTTCAGGAATCAAGTGATTGGTGCCAAAGGTGCCAGAGCTTGTATAAGTGACTTTTCCGGGCGCCTTTTTTGACGCCTCAATCGCGTCTTTAAATGTTAGCCAAGGCGAACTCGACAGTACCACCAGCAACGAACCGCTTTCAACCAAACACGCTACGGGTTCAAACGAATCGAGGCTATAGGCAACTTGCTTGTTGGTTAAGGGGACCACCGCAACTGAAGAGTGAGAGGTGCCGACTAACACATATCCATCTGGCTTGCTGGTCGCAACAAACCCCGCACCCACCGCACCTGCAGCGCCAGGCTTATAAACGAGCGAGAGGGGCTGCCCTAAGAACTCACCCATCCTTTCAACAAAGGGCCTCAATAAATTATCGGTGTCGCCTGGTTGAAAAGGGATAATCACTTGGACCGGCTTCACCGGAAATTTTTCAGCCGCGACGCTTTGAGTTGAGGACAGACCTAACACCCCACTGAGCACCGCGATCACACCGAACATTAGCCCTTGGTTTAATCGCATTTTGCTGTCATCCCACCATCAACGATCAACTCAGTACCGGTGATGAAACGAGCCTCATCCGAGGCTAAAAACAACGCGGCATTGGCGGTGTCTCGGCCGTCGCCCATAAAGGGCATCGGAATGCGCGCCTGGCGTCTTTTCAAAATACTCTCGACATCACCACCGCTTTGATTTTTTGCCACACGTACATCCACTAAAGGTGTGTGTAACTGACCTGGCAAGACAGAGTTGATTCTGATGCCCTTGCTGGCGTATTCGACGGCGACTACTCGACCCAGTTGAATAATCCCAGCTTTTGACGCTGCGTAACCGACTTGTGCTGCGCCAGACCAACGGATGCCGGAGATCGACGCAATGTTGACAATGGATCCCGCCCCTTTTTCGAGCATGACAGGCATGACATGCTTACACATCATAAAAACGGTTTTGAGATTGAGATCCATTTGCGCGTCCCAGTTCTCTTCGCTTAACGAAATAGGGCCACCCGGTGAAGCACCGCCAACATTATTGACGAGGATATCAATGCCGCCATATTGTTTGACGCAGGCAGCCACCAAGACTGGTATCGCTTTGCTATCAAGCACATTGCATTGATAGGGTGTAGCCTCACCACCCGCTTCGGCGATCAGCGAGAGTGTTTCTGTCATCGTGCTCAAATCTTTATCGACTGCAAAGACACGTGCCCCCTCTTGCGCAAATCTCACGGCAATCGCTCGACCATTCCCCCAACCCGGGCCCACACAGCCTGCACCCGTTACGAGTGCTACCTTCCCTTCCAAGCGTCGTGTCATGACTGTTCTTCACAAAAGTGGTTGATCGATCAAGCAGATAAGCAGCTAGCCCTCACGTTCCGCTAGGGCCAAAGGTGGTGTACCCGCCATCGACAACAATCTCTGTGCCCGTAATAAACGCCGCCTCATCCGACACCAAGAACAACACCGCATGAGCAATATCCCAGCCTGTTCCCATCCGACCAATCGGCACCATCGCATTGCGCTTTTCGATCAACGATGCGGCATCCGTTGCGGACAGTTGCTTAGTTAACCGATGCTCGACCAAGGGCGTGTGCATCAAACCAGGCACGACCGTATTGCAACGGATCCCTTTTTTTGCATAGGCACCTGCTGTTGAGCGCGAGAACTGAATGATGCCGGCTTTGCTAGAGCTGTATGCCACGTGCGTACGATCTTTTGAATTACGCAAACCGGCAACCGATGAGATATTAATGATCACACCTTTACCTTGCGCTTCTAAAACTGGGATCACATGTTTACAACCCAAGAACACTGTCTTTAAGTTGAAATCAATCTGACGGTCCCAGGCCTCTTCGGTCATCGTCACGGGGTTACCTGGCTCTGACCCACCTACGTTGTTGATCAAGATATCAACACGCTTGAAACGATCGATACAGGCCTGAACCATTTTTTTAACGGCTGCTGAATCCAACATGTCGCAAAGATGCGTTGCACAAACAAAGCCTTCATCTTCAATCGTCTGACGGGTTTGCTCAACGGCTTCTTTCACGACATCGACCAAAAACACTGACGCCCCTTGACGGGCTAAGAGCACTGCCGTGGCCCTGCCATTCCCCCAGCCAGGTCCTACCGAGCCAGCGCCCGTCACGATTGCAACTTTTCCAGTTAGGTCCAGCATGTCGTCTCCAAATTTTTATTGTTAAATATCACTTGTATGAATATCTATTGACACGAACGGAGGCTTAGCGTCTTAAATTTTTTGGTTTTGCTCAAGCGTATTTTTAACAAAATGAAACCGTCGAACGAATGAGTTCACGTGGTACCAGACATGAACTGAGTCCCACAACCGGCCGCACTCTAGACCCAGGCGCACTCGTCGCCCACTTCCCGGTCGCAGACATCCCGTTCACAGCCAGGGGATCGATTTCACGACGAATCTTCTCTGCCTCTGAACGCTCTACAGTCTTGACTGCCACACGCAAAATAACTTCATAGGGTTCATGAACAGGCGCAGGCGACGATTCGCGATGCACGCCATTGATACCAAGATAATCAAAACGAATTTCAGTGGCTTGCAAAGCAACTTTCTTAAAGCGCTGTTCGAGCAGTTCTTGAGTGCATTGTGCGCGGACCCGCGCACCAGGCCCCGCAAAAATGACCATTTCTTCTGTCATAAAGCCTTCGGTCAAACCGACCAAAGCCTTAAGCGTTGGCGTTCGTGGTTTGCCCGCTTGGTCAGCAAAGGCCTCAACCAGATTGTCACCAACCTGCTTAAAACTGACTTTGGTGAAATCGACAATACAGTCGGGGCAGATATAGTTACCAGGGTCGCCAACTTCATACAGCAATTGCTCTTTGCATGTTGCCTCAGACACGACCCCACCAGAATTAGAGAGCTTTGAAAACAGTACGCGATCGTCACTCACCTCAGCAATGGGATTCCCGACATTAGCAAGATCCGGTACATCTTTGTAACCTGGATCAGCGAAATAGCCGCCGCTTAGTTGGCTGCCGCATTCCATTAAATGTCCAATCACCATACCCTTGGCCATCATTTGATAGTCGTCGAAACTCCAGTCAAACTCAAAGGCCAGTGGACCTAAATACAAGCACGCATCGGCGATGCGAGTGGTGATCACCACATCGGCACCACCTTTTAAAGCATCAACAATCCCTTGGGCGCCTAAATAAGCCTCAGCCGACACAACCGTATCAAGACTCTCAGCGATTGGCTTCCCCGTCTCGATGAAGTTCAAGCCCATCGTGCCGATAGTCTTCGTCAAGATCCCACCAGACACTGCAGCGACACGAAGATCTTTAATCCCAAGTTTGATCGCCAAGGCCGCAACTTGCTGTGCAGCCTCCTCCGGATCTAACCAACCTTGGTTGGTAATAATCTTGATTCCACGCTCTTTACACGATTTAAGAATCGGTTCCATGCGAGGAATCAGATAAGGATCATAGGGCGGAACGCGGTCCGTTTCCATCCGAGACACCTGAGCCGCGCTCATCGTGACTTCTGACATCGAGTCAAAACACAGATAATTGACATTGCCACGATTCATCAAATCTGTTGCAGGCTCAAACCGATCGCGTGACCAACCCGTTGCAGAACCTAACCGAATTGTCTTTCCAGTTTTTTTCGTACCCATTATGCGGCCCTCTTGATCGCGACTGAGCGCCCAACATAATCAGCAGGCATGTTCAGCGGCAAGGTCAACATGAGCGAGGACAATGCTTTTCCAGACTCTTCAAAGGCAAGTGTGCGTGAACGCCCTCCTTCGAGCACATCAGTCATCACAAAATTTAACGCGCCGATTAATGGGACTTCGTAGCGACGAATAACCCCCTTCGTAATCGGGCCATAGACGGCACGAACCGCTTCGATCGTTACTTGCTCGAGTAACACTGGGTAGTCGCGAATATCGTAGGCAATGACGGACACCATCGAATCATTACCTTTTTCGCCCGAACGTGAATGCGCGACCTCGCGCAGCGGCATTGTCTGTGTCGTCACTTTGATTTGTCTCTGTTATGTTTTTATACAGCAGCGCTGTGGGGCACCGATACCCCAATATAGACCTATGACTACTCGCAGGCAAGTACGTGTCTATTGCCTAAGGGCCAAAACTTGAGCGCATCTGAATCCCCCAACTACCGTCGACCTTAGTCAGCACATACAACGATTCATACACCCCGATCACAGAGTCGTCACTACGAAACCGCGTATAGCTTAACGCGTAATGAGCCTTAATATCGCTGCACTGCACCAACTCGCGCGACACCCATCGGCTGTATTTCCAGTCATCTTCGCGTCGTAGTCGCTCAAACAAATCCATCGGGTTATCGCCCGCTTTTGGATAGATTTTGATTTGTCCGCCCGCAAAACGAACGTGAGGGAAATGCATCGCCGCGTCCATCGCTTGGGCATCATATTGATTGAGGCCGTCCATGAAGCAGTCGAGCACCGCCATACAGGCCTGATGTAATTCTGGGTGAGCCTTAGATAGAGAAGTCATCGTGTCATCTCATCAACTTTCAATACGGCTTATCGCCAGCAATAGTCACCCGCTGACCATAGCGCTTTTGTGGAAAGTAATCCCACATCGCTTGATGCTGTGCACACCGGTTATCCCAAAAAGCAATTGACCCTGGTCGCCATTTAAAGCGGCATTTCAGATCGTCTCGTTCGATGTGTTGATACAACATCTGTAGCACTGCTTCACTTTCGTTTTTATTGAGGCCAACAATACGCGTTGTAAAGTTTCTGTTTACATACAGTGCTTTTTTACCGCTGACAGGATGCGTGCGAACAATTGGGTGCTCTGCCACGGGGTACTGACGGCTAGGATCCTTACCATGGCGGCCAGCGTACACCTGCGCACCTTCATGCATTGCGGTTTTACCTTCAAGAAACTGTCGCATCGGATCAGACAACAGTTCGTAGGCACGATACATATTCGCAAACAAGGTGTCGCCTCCGCCATTATCCGGCACCTTTGTAATATGCAAAATCGAGCCCATCGGTGGCTCGATTTCGCAGGTCACATCAGAGTGCCACACCTCGCCTGCGACCCAGGTCGAGTTTTCGTCAGCCTTGATCTCGAGCACTTCAGGGTGCCCGGGCATCTGACTCGTTGGATGAATATGAAGCTTGCCAAAGCGTCGGCCGAACTCTTTGTGTTGCTCGGTACTTATCGTTTGCTCGCGAAAGAAAATGACTAAATGCTGAATCAACGCCGCATGGATCTCTTCAAACTGTTGGTCAGTTAAGGGTTTGGCCAAATCCACACCCGCGATCTCTGCCCCGATCGTGGGGGTCAAGGGGCTGACCTGTATCGTCTGATACTGCATCGCTTCTTGCCTCATCGCTACCTCTATTTTCAAATAGATCTGTTTTTGTATTGAACAACGAATTAAACTGCAAGTGACTTTTATTTTCTATCCCCGATCTGCATGGCAACTTCGTATGCAATTTGCACTTAAAGACCCAGACTGGTACTTAGTTTGACTTTCTCTCATCCACAAGCTTTGGCATCTGCTGCGCGATTTGAGCCCAAAACTTCAATTCACTTTCGATTTGCTGATGAAATTCAGTTGGTGAATTCGCCTCGGCAACTGCGCCACGCGTTCGTAGTTTCTCAACAAATGATGGCATCGCGGCAATATTTTGCGTGACTTGGGATATGCGCTCGACAATTGCTGTTGAGGTGGCTTTAGGCACCAAGACCCCATACCAACTCGATAAATCGTAGTCGATACCTGCTTCAACCAGGGTTGAAGTATTCGGTAGCATTGGCAACCGTTTAGTTGAGCTGACCGCGATCGCTTTGAGTCGACCACTTTCGATGTGGGGCAAGAGCACTGGTACCAAAGCAAACACCATATTCACTTGCCCCGAGATTGCATCGGTTGTCGCTGGAGCTCCTCCCTTATAGGGAACATGCAGCAAGTCAACACCCGCGCGCTGTTTCAGTAACTCGACATAAACATCGAGTTGCGCACTAGAGATCGTGAATTGACCCGGAGAAGACTTTGCCATTGAAAGCAATTGATCGAGTCCATTAAAGGGCGCGTTTGAGTTAGCCGCGACAACATAGGGCACACGCGCTACGAGAGTCACCGGGGTAAGGACTTTTAAGAGATCAAAAGACGGCACCGGCCCCATCGCAGGATTAATAGTTTGATTGACCCCCGAAAACAACCAAGTCAGTCCGTCGGGTTGACTCTTGACCACCGCTTCAGCGGCAATATTAGTGGTGCCACCGGGCCGATTTTCAACTACAACCGTTTGCTTAAACGCGGCGGTTAAGTATTCGGCGTATTGCCGAGCAACAATATCTGTTGTGCCGCCAGGCGGGTACGGGACGACCAGACGCACTGGCTGGCTAGGGTAAGTCTGCGCTGCACAGACCTGAATCATGCAGCCGCATATAAGCGCGATGGCTGTTGCCAGAACCTTCAAACAACGCAGGCTTGTTTGCACAATGATTCCCTTGCTCAATCTCGATAACTTGGATCGTCGCGATCTAACAGTCGTAACATGGCGTCCCACTCCAACAGTCCAAATTGACGCACGTCTGGATCATATAAACGCGCCGTGCGATTCAGTACAACTTCATCAGGCACGATAATTTCTCTGCCCATGGCCAAGGTATCAACTTGCGCCTTACAGGCAGTTTCTAGCCACAGCATGAGATTAAAAGCTTCGGCAACCGTAGCCCCACAGGTCAGTAATCCGTGATTACGCAAAATCATCGCGTTGTGTGAACCCAGATCCGCAACCAACCGCTTTTGCTCATCTTTATCAACCGCAGGGCCTTCGTAGTCGTGATACCCAATGCGCTCATAAAATCGCATCGCAGTTTGAGTCAATGGCAACAACCCTTCTTTGAGCGAAGATACGGCCATACCCGCGCGGGTGTGAGTATGGATAATGCACCGGACATCATCTCTGGCAGCATGGATCGCGCTATGAATGACATAGCCAGCCCTTGAGATACCGTAAGGCAGGTCGGGCTTATTGACGATATTGCCCTCAAGATCGACGGTATAAAGATTAGAGGCACAGACTTCGCTGTAGTGAAGCCCAAGTCCATTAATGAAAAACAGTTTTTCATTGCCCGGTACTTGAGCGGTGATATGGTTGTAAATAATATCGGTCATGCCGTACTTCACCATCAACCGGTAGCAGGCGGCCAAATCAACTTTTGTTGCCTGTTCAATGTCCGTGCTCATCTAGACTACTCCTATAACCAGGTACTTTTATACTGCACATCGTACTTTGTCAGTTACCGCTTCCCTAAGTCAGCTTCAAAAGTAGCTGTGACTAACCCATAAAAGCCTAGCGTGAGTTCATACCTTAGACGGAGAGCCCAAGTGCACGCTCGACACTTCTGACCATATGAACAAGCCTCGGTCCTAGATTTTTTTGTAATTCTTCTTCTGCCACTGCATAGGCTGCCACCGTTAGATTAAACGCCAAATGAACGCCGTTATAAGCCGTAGATAAGGGTACCGCGACCGCTGCCAGTGGTGCCTGCCAATCTCCTACCACTGAACAAAAACCTTGTTGCTTAATTTGTTCGTACGCCCTCTCAGTGGGCTTTAAAAAGTTGTCAAACTCTTCTTGCTGTGCCGCTTTCAAGCCCTTATAAATATGCTGACGCTCTTGCGCGGTATGCTGGTATAGCAGCGCGCGCCCCATCGCGGTGCGCAACAAGGGCCGGGTCGAGCCGATACCTGGCCTAGTGAAATTACTATCTTGCCCAGTGACTGTTTCGACATAAACGACTTGTAACCGATCCCGCATCCCTATTGACACTGGACCTTTTGCATAATGAGCTAGCGCCAGCATCTCGGGCGCAGCAATTTGTCTGATTGCCATTTGAGACAGCAAAGGGTAGCCAAGCGATAGCACTGCAGGCCCCAAAGCGTAGCGTCCAGAAGCTTTGTCGCGTCGCAGATAACCCAGCCCCATTAACGTAAAAGTGAGCCTCGTGATCGTGGGCTTAGTCAACTGCAAATGCTCAGCCAATTCTTTATTGCTCCAAAGTGCCGCACGTTGCCCAAAACAGCCCAACAGCGCTAAACCATTAGCTAAAGTCGAAGCAAACTGGGGCTGCCGCTGTAACGATTCGTAATCTAAAAATCCTGGGTCAGCGCTCTCTAGAGCATCTCTGGCAAGTCGCATCGTATGAATCACTCTGTTAGATATACAGCCGGCTGATCGAAAAATAATTGACTTTTATGCCGATCAACAACATACTTTATAACCGATATTCGGTTATCAATTTCATTATTTGGAATTAAATATTTCATGCGCTTTAAAATTCGACCAACTGGCTCGCCTACCCCCCTCTTCTCTTTCGTTGTCGTCGCAGACACACATGTCAACGAGAGCGACAACATCTCAAGCTCACCATTCGAAACCAACCATCTCGCCAACGAACGTGCGCGCTTTGTATTTCAAGACATTGCCGCCATGGATCCCCCTCCAGCATTTGTTGTGCATCTGGGTGATATCGTTCATCCGATGCCGGCTTTACCCACCTTCATGCAGGCAGTTGATCAGTTCAAGGCCATCAGCGCCCCTCTGACTATGCCTTTACACGTTTTACCGGGTAACCATGACGTCGGCGATAAAAAAATCGACTGGATGCCAGCCGACCAAGTTTGCGACGCGCATCTGCAAGCCTATCGCGCTGCCTTTGGCAAAGACTATTACAGCTTCGACACTAAAAATATCCGGTGTTGTCTGATTAACTCGCTCTTAATGAACTCTGGCTTGAGTGCCGAGCAAGAACAAAAGAGCTGGCTCGAAGAACAAATCGCAACCGCCACCGGTAAACGTGTCTTTCTTTTTATGCACTACCCGCCATTTGTCTTTAGCGATACAGAGCGCGGCAGCTATGACAATATCGATGAGCCAGGCCGCAGTTGGCTGTTGGGACTGATGAAAAACAAAAACGTTGAGGCCTCGTTTGCCGGCCACGTTCATAATTTTTGGTATGAGCAGCTAGATCACGCTGACTTTTACATGTTGCCATCTACTGCGTTTTTAAGACACGACTATTCTGAGTTTTACCGCGTTAAGCCAACAGTCGAGTTTGGTCGCGGTGATGTCGCAAAGTTTGGCTATTTCATTGTTGACGTCTTTGAAAAGGGTCATATCGCCTACCCCGTCAGAACGATGGGCGGACGCAGCGCGTCACAGACTCACGCTCTACAAAACAAAACACAGCATCTGACCCACCCGAGCACGTCCACCTTTACACGCGTGGGGGTCGAACTGAGGCATACATGGACTGAGGTCGCTCAGATCCCGGCTACGGGTGGTGTTCAAGAGTTCGGCCGCAAACTAGCCCGCAATGATTATCCGTTGCTCGCAATATGGGAAATGGGCGCACGGCTCTCAAAAGTCACCGATCAAGATGTACTTGACCCCAATACACACCGACGTATGCATCTTTTATCGAAGATGGGACACCGCTTTATGCTGACTTCGCTTGGGGCGCCAAAGCGCGATCTTCAAACGGTGGGCCTGCAACAAGCCGGTGTGAACAGCATAGAGGTCAACGTAACCTTAGCTGGTTTTGATAAACATCGCGAGCGGATAAAAACTTTCAAAAAAGACTCAGCACTCGAAGTCTTTTTATGCAAACTACACATGTATGACGAATCACATTATGACGGCCAACACTTTAGTCACTTCGTTAAATCTGGCTTCACTCTCGAAGATCTGCAATATCAAGGCGAACTCATTCAACAAGCCGTACAACGTGACGAAATCGACGGCATTACCGTTCGCGTAGAGGCAGAACAAGACCTACTTGAAGTGGCTCCTGCGTTAATGCTATTCGCCGAACGCAACAACTGTCAGGTGTTGGCATCGTTGAAATTGAACGGGCCAAGCATCGCCGAATCAAACGATGATGAAGTCGGCTTGTTGCACAAAATTTGTTGCGCCTTGTTATTTTCAAAAAGCTCAACACGTGTTCAATATATTTTTGATACGTTTATGGATGTCGACCGAGGCTATTACCCACGTCAAGCTTTTATCGACAGGCAGTTCAATCCAAGGCTCGCGGCTAGCGTATTTGGGCAGCTTAATTCGATTCTATCTGGCTACCAACACATCGACGTTGATTTAAGTCAGTCACAAAGTCGAAAACAGATAACCTTTTCGGCGGATGGCATCCCTAATCATTTGGTCTTCTCGGAACAGAGCACTGAAGGCCAACCTGGCGCATGTAATGGCGCGCTACGTTTGCATACGGACCTTTGCGCCGACTATCACAATGATATTGAACATGCACCAAAAGCGAGTCGCGTAAATTTTGACAAAAAAACCGCCACACCCTTGATCTCTTTGCGCCTTTACATAAACAACAAAGTCGTACCTTAACCAAGAGGCTTCAACATGTCGTTACGCTCGCTGGTCGCAAAAACTTTATTTTTTACCTTAACGGCTTTAGCACTACCAAGTTGGGCTGTGTATCCAGACAAGCCAGTTAAGCTTCTTGTCGGCTATGGCCCAGGCGGTGCCACCGACATTATTGCGCGCTTACTATCAAAATACTTAACCGATAAATGGGGCCAAGCCGTCGTTGTAGAGAACAAGCCTGGTGCCAGCGGCATGATCGCTGCCCTCGAAGTTGTGCGTTCAACTCCCGACGGCTATACGCTGCTACTTGGTTATACCCCTGAGGTGTCGATCAACAAACTCGTTTTTGAAACGATGCGCTACGATCCGATCACTGATCTAACAGCGATCGCACTAGCTGCAGAGGCACCACTTGTGCTTGCAGTGGGGCCTAAAGTATCGGCCAAGTCATTCAAAGACCTACTGACCCATGCTCAGTCGTCAGCCCCCCTAACGTACGGGTCACCGGGAGTTGGAGGACAGCAACATATGGCAGGTGAAATGCTCAGCATCGCAACCAAACTACCCATGACACACATCCCCTACAAAGGAACAGGGCCAGCGGTCGCCGCGCTTGTAGGGGGGCAAATAGACCTCTTCTTTGCGACGACACCTCCCTTGCTGGGACAAATTAAAGCGGGCAAGGTGATTCCGCTGGCGGTGGCAGGCAGCAAACGCGAAAAACTACTTCCCGAGGTACCCACCTTTGTAGATTTGGGCTATCCAAAAATCCAGCTTACCAATTGGTTTGGCCTATTTGGACCAAAGAACCTACCTATCGCCGTGCTGACTAGCCTCACAAACGGGGTCGTCGACGCGCTAAAGGATCCCAGCGTCGTTAAAGCACTTGAAGAGCAGGGCCTGACCCCAAGGCCAATGGTCGGCAATGACTTCGTGGAGTTTATCCAAGCTGAGCTCAAAATGTATGCTCCGATTATTCAGGCCGCCAATATCAAGGCAGAGTAACTTCAACGACCAGGCGCGGCCAATTTACCTTACGAAAGACGACATCTCTTTTTGCGCGCGCATCATCCGTTGGTGATGTATCCACGAAAGTGGATTTTCTAGCTTATGATTAACAGAGGGTAAATTTGTTGATTGGGGAATATATTAATAATATAAACAATCAGTCACAATAACTAGAAGTTTGACCCCTTTATAAAATCAGAATTTAACAATTCACAGAAAGGGCAATCATGTCGATCACCTCATGGCGCAGATTCAGCACACTTCTTTTCACAATGGGGGCGGTTACGGTTGTTGCGACGCCCGCGCTTTCGCAGCCTAACAACTACCCATCCAAAACAATCACACTGATTGCTCCTTTTGCTGCGGGCTCCCCTTTTGATTCGCTTGGTCGAATATTTGCAGAAAAGTTGGGTAAAAAATTAAAGACTAGCGTAGTCATCGAGAACGCGACTGGTGGACAGGCCATGGTAGCCACCAAAAAAGTATTGAATGCTCCCGCCGATGGTTATACGTTGTTTTATACCTCTAACGGTTTAGCAACTGCGCCAGTTGTGATTAAAGATGCTGGCTATACGCTAAATGATTTCACCCCAATCGCTCCACTTGGTCAGGCACCTTACATTTTGTTTGCAAGCGCTTCGGTCAAAGCGACTGACATCCCCTCGCTCATGCAAGAACTCAAAGAGCGTGGCAAATCTATGAACCACGGTGTTTTGGGCACGTCTCATCTTGGCTTGATTTTGGCAAAGAAAATATCTGCAACAGCGGGTGGCGATCCCTACCAAGAAATCAGTTACAGAGGTTCGCCGGAAATGATTCGTGCGCTTTTGGCTGACGATATTCAACTGATGGCAACAACCTACAGCATCGCGGGGCCACATTTGAAAGACGGAAAGATTAAGGCAATCGGCGTGGTGGCACGTGACAAGAGCATCAGAATGCCTGAACTCAAAACATTTATAGAGGCGGGATACCCAGACCTTTACACGGATGTTTGGGCAGCGCTCTATACCAAGGCACAAACACCAAGCTATATTGTTGAAATCCTGCGAAAAGCGTCCGCTGAAGTGACCGCTGACCCCTCATTTGCCGAGGCGATGAAACCAACCGGGTCTGAAGCTTGGAATATGACTGTAGAGCAAATGCAACCGGCGTTTGAGGCGGAAGCCAAGTCCTTTAAACAAGCGATTGAAAAATTCAATTTAAAACTGAACTAATACATTCAGAGTTTTAAGGCTGATCGATCAAATGCGAGAACGCTGTTCGATATTTACTGGATTCGCCACAATAGTGTGCAAGCGAAGAGGGACGATAGCTGCCACACAATCCGTTCGCAACTCACTTTGCACGCTCACAGCAGCATTATTTTTTTTCCTTGCATTGCCACTGCAAGCTCAACTACAGCCCGAGTCAATTGAACTCGCAAAAACAGTACCGATCGCAGATACACACCTACACAACTACCAGGGCGGTGCTGGCAACTTTAAAGATCTGTTAGAAAGAAATAATGTGCAGTGGGCCGGGGGCGTTGGTTACTTAAACGACAGCATGGGGTCGATTTTAAAAGGCCGCTACATCGCAGCGATTGGGCAACGAGAATTTGATCAGATTTTGCGTCAAGGACGCAGCTTTACCGACCCCGATCAATGGATTTTTAAAAGTTTATTCAAAGAGGCTGAAGAGGGTTTTAAACTGGGTACCATTCAAGGATTTGGCGAGCTTCATACAGATAATTATGATTCATCACCTCGATCAGAATATCGACGACGTTTTAGACTTGACAGCCCGATGATGCGGCAAGCCTATGAACTTGCCAATCGTTACGGTGCTTTTATACAAATTCACTCGGGGATGGACGATACGTTTAAAGATGACTTATTACTTCTTTCTGCCGACTATCCGAATGTCACCACAATCTTGTCCCATTGCCTACCCAAAGCTCGTCCAGACGATCTAAGAAACCTTTTCAAACAACGCAAGAATATCGTCTGTGAAGTCTCTGGTGGCGGACCGGTACACGCAAGCATGAGTTCAAGGCTAGGCGATGGTAAGTTTTACACGCCCAACGGGCTTAAGCCTGGCTGGAAAGCCCTCTT
>CALFXX010000066.1 GCA_937952975.1 uncultured Alcaligenaceae bacterium | reverse complement strand
TACACGACGCTCTTCCGATCTTCGACTCGTCGAGGCGGGTAACACTGTGGTCGTCATCGAACACAATCTTGACATCATTGCTGAGGCTGACTGGCTGTTGGATTTAGGCCCAGAGGGCGGTACGGGTGGCGGTAAGCTTGTCATCGAAGGGACGCCTGAGCAAGTCATGGCGGTACGTTCGAAGTCGCACACTGGCGAGGTGCTACATGAGTTTATGGTGCGGTGACGAGCAGTGAGCCATCAGGCACTATTTTGCGGCACGGGAAGACAAAAGTGATTCAGTGCCGTTTTGAAGACCGACTGACCGGAGAAGCGAGAGCGTTATCCGGATTTCGCACACGTATTACAGCCCGTAGTGCTGCCGAATTGCCTGCAGCGTTTGCTGCAATAGAAGCGGCGCAAAGCGCCGGGCACTGGGTCGCGCTGATGCTCGACTACGAGCTTGGAGATTGGTTTGAACCATCGCTCCAGACGTCACCACGTGCATCGAGCCCCGCTAGTTCAAGCGAGACACAGCCCGCATCCAAGAACCTGTCAAAGACTGCCCAACACGCGCGTAGCCGCCTCACCGCTCTCGTCTTTGACTCAGCCACGATTGAAAAGCCGTGGGGTCTCAGTGGTCTTGACCAAACCAAGAGCAAGGCAGCGACTGGGACTACACCTCAGGCGTCGATTACTTCGGTCACAGCCACTCTGTCGCAAGAGGATTACGTCAAGAGAATTCACAAAATAAAAGAATGGATCGCGCAAGGTGAGGTCTACCAAATCAATAGCACCTTTGCCTTGAACGTATCGACAGAAGGGTCTGCACAAGCGCTGTACCGCCAGCTCGCTTATCAACATCCAAGTGCGCACGCCGCGTTTATCGAAGATGATGAACAGACCATTTTGTCATTTTCACCTGAGCTGTTTTTACAACGCACCGGCACAACGCTGACGACCCGACCGATGAAAGGGACAGCGCCTCGTTCAAATGATCCAATCGAAGATCAACAGCTTGGGCAACGCCTACAAGCGAGCGAGAAAGACCGCGCCGAAAATCTGATGATCGTTGACCTACTGCGCAATGATCTTGGCCGGATCGCAGTGCCAGGCACCGTCATCGCAGAGCCTCTGTTTTCGCTCGAGGCTTATCCTTCAGTTTGGACCATGACCTCAACCATTCAAGCCACCATTGCGGCGCACACGTCGCTTGAGCAGATTCTTCGGGCACTGTTTCCCTGCGGCTCAATCACCGGCGCGCCAAAAATCGCGGCAATGAAAGGCATTCAGCGCACCGAAATACAACCACGCGGCTTATATTGCGGCAGCCTGGGCTGGCTCGCCCCCAATGGGGACTTCTCACTGAATGTAGCGATTCGCACATTGTTACTTAACCAAGACGGTACCGGTCAGTATCACGTTGGAGGCGGAATTGTGAACGACTCGGTCGCAGAGCTTGAGTGGAACGAATGCCACTGGAAAGCCCGAATCGTGATTGACAGACCCGCTTCGGCCTAATCTTGACCGCCTTCAGATTTGTACTTCTACCGACCTGAGCCACATCAGTCTGACCTATCACGACAGATATCACGCAACCACATTGAAAATGACAACGAATGCCCAACGCTTTGAATTGATCGAAACCATGCGCGCCGATTCGCAAGGGCAAATCTCGCTTCTTACAGGGCATTTACAACGTCTGCATACCTCTGCGCTGACACTGGATTTTGACTGGCCGGGCCACAGCACCATTGAAAAAGTACTCGAGGCAGCCCTCTCAAACTCAACAACCTCAACGGGTCACACGAGGGTTCGCCTCTTGCTGAACCCCCGGGGTCAGACTCAAATTACGACAGCGCCCTTGCCCGAACTACAAACGCGCCCTCTAGTCGGGCTGTCATCGCTCAAACTCCTTAGCCATGAATTGCTGCTTCAGCACAAAACAACTCATCGCCCTTGGTACGACCCAACGACTCAATGGCTGACTCAGCATCACGCGTTCTTTGATTTGATCTTTTTAAATGAGCGTGCTGAGCTGTGTGAAGGTAGTCGCTCAAATATCTATATCAAACAGGGCAACGACTGGCTGACGCCGCCCTTAGCTTGCGGCTTACTAGGCGGCGTCATGCGACAACATTTATTAAAAACAGGTCAGGTGCGCGAAGCGATCTTGACACTCACCGACTTTGAGCAACCAGACGTTGACCTCAGGCTATCAAATGCGCTGCGCGGCTGGTTTGACGTACAACGAACCGACTCACTCTTTCCAGGGCGCGACCTTCCATAATTCGAGCAAATCTTTTTCGCCAGCCAACAGCTCTTTTTCATAGGCATCGGGCGCAAGATAACGCACGGGAGCGAACAGAATAGCGGCCTGCTTTAAATAGGCGGGATCCATGGCAGCCTGCGCAACGGCTTTAACAAGTTTTTCACGCACCTCAGCGGGTAAGCCTTTAGGTGCCGCTAAGCCACGCAATGAGGCGCTTTCCATACTGAAGCCCTGCTCTGCAAACGTAGAGACCTCGGGCGCCAAGTTTGTTCGCTTCAGTGACATCTGACCGATCATGCGGATGGCCGCGCCGCCTTGCATATATTGCAAAGCTTCGCCTACGTTAATGGCCCCGACCACTAGCTGCCCAGTCAGCAAGCCGGTTCGAACCTCGGCTGAACCTTTATACGGCACATGGGTCATCTTGACGCCCGCAGCGCGTTCAAAAAACAGCATCGCCAGATGATCATCTGAGCCGATACCCGTCGTGCCAACCGTCACTTTACCCGGGTTCGCTTTTGCGTAGGCCACTAAATCTTTTAAGTCTTTAAATGGGCTAGCAGTACTGACCGTAAACGCGCCCGGATCATCAACTAAGTTACCCAACAGATCAAAACCGCGCCAAGCATAGTTGGCCTGACGCTCGATCGGGATCGATATTAAGTTAGGCGTATTCAAAAAGCCAATGGTGTAGCCGTCAGGCGCAGCCTTGGCAATTTCGGTGAAACCGATTGCCCCGCCCGCTCCAGCCTTATTACTGACGACGATGCGCGCGTCGTTACCCAGATATTTTTCAATATAGGGCGCAATGAGCCGGGCGATTAAATCGGTACCGCCACCGGGCCCATAGGCCACGATCATTGTGATGGGTTTGTCGGGGTAGCCTGCAGCACTCGCCACTGCTGTCAATCCAAACAACAGCGCGCTGCCGATCATCGCTCGTTGAACAAAGGTCTTCAGAAACCGTTTCATCGTTAACATCCAGTCTAGGTAAGTGCTACGTTTAACGTTGTTTTAATCTCGTGTTGAAGCGCTCGGCTACCGCGAACGGCCCACAAGGTTCTAACCAAACATCTTCTTGTAACGCTCAAGAAACACCGGCCACACTTCAGGATTAGCCATGCGCGGGGCGCGCTGACCCTTGAGCATGCCATCGATCTGTTCGGCCGCCATTGAAGCAGCATTACGTCGCGCTTCGTGCGTCACGCCAGCGATATGATAGGTCGCAGTCACGTTCGGCAATGAAAGCAAAGGGTTGTCTTGTGCAGGTGGCTCAACCGACCACACATCCAGGCCAGCGCCCGACAAATGACCATCACGTAACGCCTCGTATAACGCAGTTTCGTCGTGAATACCACCGCGCGCTGTCGACATAAATACGGCGCCTTTTTTCATGGCACGATATTGTTCAGCACCAAAATAGTTGAGCGTTTCAGGAGAACGCGGGCAATGTACGGTAATGACATCCGCTTGCGTCAGCAGCTCGTTAAAGCTCACAGGCTTTGCGCCCCGCGACTGAATTTCTTCATCAGATAAAAATGGGTCATGACCAATGATGTTCATACCAAAGGCTTTTGCGAGTTGCGCCACGCGTCGACCAATATTCCCAAGTCCAACAATACCAAGCGTCAACCCACGAATCTCGTTACCCATCAGGTCTTCACGCGTGGTGTAAGCGTTGGCGCGCATGATGCGATCGCAAGCCGTGATGCGGTGCTTGACCGACAACAATAAACCCATTGCATGCTCAGCCACTGAGTCAGCATTACAACTCGATTGATTCACCACTAACACCCCATTTCGAGTGCAGGCAGCAAGATCAATTGGATCGTAGCCCGCACCCGAAGCGGATGCGCACAACAAGTTTGGGCTCTTTTTAAGCAAGTCTTCGTTGACCCACCACTGCGTTGGCACCTCGTCGCGTGCAGCACAGATGTGATAAACGTGGGCATTTTTAAATACTTCTAGCGTTTTCTTTTCGTCATCTGAATAACGACAAACGGTCAGATCAATATCAGCGACTCCTTTCAGATGCTGATCGAACACAGGGTTCAGCCAAAAATCAAAACGTACGACTTGCTTTTTCATGTTGTCTCACTTGTTGATGCTTAATTTTTTATTGAGTGCCTTCGTCTGTCACTTCAAAACGCCCTTTGCACGCAGAGCTTGATCCACCCACGAGCGATCGAGTGTGCCTTTGGCAATTTGTGCGAGGATATTTTTTTCTTTTTTCTCAACCGCTTCGACAAGTTTAGCCAAAGCATCAGCGCCTTCTGGGCGGATCGCAAACAGGCCGTCATAATCGCCCA
This sequence comes from uncultured Alcaligenaceae bacterium, assembly GCA_937952975.1. Lineage (GTDB taxonomy): Bacteria > Pseudomonadota > Gammaproteobacteria > Burkholderiales > Burkholderiaceae_B > Zwartia. Next base: position 15,648 of record CALFXX010000066.1, on the reverse strand, counting down.
CGATGATATCGCCAGGGTGCACCACCATACCGTCGATCGACACCGTTACGTTGATTTCACCTGGGCCTTCTTTATAAGGACCACGATGCGAAATTGAACGCGCGAAGACTGGAAACTTACTTTTTGCCAAGCTATCGACGTCACGAATCGGACCATCAATGACCATACCTGCCAACTTGCGACTTGCCGCAAGCGTCGACATGATTTCGCCAATAATCGCATTGCGCTGTGGCCCACCGGCATCCACCACGATCACATCGCCCGGCGCAGCCATGTCAATGGCTTTGTGCACCATCAGATTATCACCAGGCGCTGTCTTCACAGTAAAGGCGCGACCCAAGATTTTTCCGCCTTTATGAAACGGGCGCAAATCGACGGTGCCGTTGGTGCGACTCATAACATCGCTGATATTGGCCACAGCGAGCTTAGCAAAGCGTCTTAACGTCGCATCGCTGACCGTATGTTTGTGGGTATGAATAGCGAATCCAAGTTGTGACATGTCTACTCCAGAAAAATATTTTGAGTTTGTAAAAATCTAAATAATAAATACGCTACTTATTTAAAGCTTTCAGTGCATACAGTTTCTAGTGCTTACGGTTTCTAGTGCTTACCGTTTCTAATATTGTTCAATCATTCCAATATGTTCTACACGTGGGCACGCTTTAACTATTGAAAACGAAACGGCTTTCCTTTCTGTTGACTGCAGGTATCTTATCGAGCTGAACGCCCGACATACAACAACGACTCGGGAGTTAACTCGCTAAGCTGGTTAATCCCCATCATCGCCATATTGCGCAACACCTCTTGCTGCAGCAGCGAAATCCCATGAGCAACCCCTTCAGGGCCGCCTACGGCTGCAGCGTAATTAAAGGGTCGTCCTAAAAACACGCTACGAGCACCCAAGGCTAGCGCCTTCATCATGTCGCTACCGCGACGTACGCCACTGTCAAGCATGACCGGGCCATCTTTAAACTGTTCAACAATCTGTGGCAACACGCGCAGTGGTGCAACCGCTCCGTCGAGTTGCCGACCGCCATGATTTGAGACAATCACACCGTCCATGCCGTATTGCCGAGCCAGCGCTGCATCACCAGGATGCAAAATCCCTTTAATCACGAGCGGACCTTTCCAGCGCTTGCGAATCTCGCGTACATGATCCCAACTTAATTGCCCGCGCGCTGAAAAATCGCGCGCGACGTTCGCTGAAATGATGGGTGCACCGCGGGTGGCGAACGAATTTTCAAAGTGAGGCATCCCATGATGCCAAAGCGTTTTAAGCAGCGTGCCAAACAACCAACGCGGGTGCGTCACACCCTGCCAAGCCAAACGCAAGTTGGGTTTCAAGGGTGTTGAGAACCCTGTGCGGACATTGTTCTCACGGTTAGAAGATGCTGGTGTATCCACGGTAATAACAAGCGTTTTGAACCCGGCCGCGTCTACCCGATCGATTAACGGGGCGATGTCTTCGGTCTTTCCATGCAAGTAAGCCTGAAACCATGCATCAGGTGCGCGCTCGATCAGATCTTCCATTTTGATCAAGGATGAACCACTCATGATCATCGGAATATTGGCTTGCTTGGCGGCTTCAGCTAAGACGATATCGCCTCGATACGCCGACATGGCAGTAATGCCCATTGGGGCCATGCCAAAGGGGGCGCTGTACGTCTTACCAAAAATTTCGACCTGTTGATGACGTTTTGACACGTCAACCAGCGTGCGCGAAATAAATTCGTACTCAGCAAAAACGTCGCGATTGGCCTGCAAAGACTGACAGTCTTCACAAGCGCCTGATACATAACCAAAAATCGGGCGCGGCAGGCGCTTTTCAGCCTCGCGTTCGAAATCAGCCATCGATAAAATTTTTTCTAATGCTTTACGTTGAGTCATCTTTTTGTCGCTATTCTGTTTTTAGTGATCGTTGTGTTTTGTTCTTCATCATTCATCAGTCGGTCGGAGCAACACACACGCGTCAATACTGTCGATTCGTACACCGCTCCAGACCCGCCGAGACGATATCCTATTTGGTTCTTGACTTCTTGGGGTTACACCGATTCAGTCGCAGACGCACTCAAGATAGTATTCACTGCTTCTGCTGCGGCCGCAAATCCCATCGCTGCCGTGACAGTAACCGTTGAACCATACCCAGCGCAAGACAGTCCTTGCAAGGCCTGGCCCTCTACATTTTTTTGCCACACCTCTGGCAAGCGAGTTGGCTGGTTCACCCAAAGCACCCGAACACCCATCTTGGGGACTCGTTTTAGCGCTTTCCCGGCAGCATTGGCGGCCCGCGCAAAGCGATGTTCGCGTCTTAAAATATTGCGCATCCTTCCCAGCAGGGCATCATGTGTCGCCTCAGAGATGTCGCCTACCTGCAGCGCCAACGCGTTCGTTTTGCCGCCCGCCCCACCGCAAACTATTAAGGGTTGCCTGCGTGTGCGCGACTGCAGCACCATCGCCACCTTGGCGGCAACCTGATCGGTGCAATCGAGCACGATGCTCAGCCCAGCGGGCAGTAACTGCTCAACGTTATCAGGCGCTAGAAAATCATCAATCAGAGTCAAGTGACAAGCGGGATTGATCCCTTGAATTCTTTGCGCCATGGCAGAAATCTTTGACTGACCCAAGGTTTCAGTCAACGCATGCACCTGCCGGTTGATGTTTGATTCTGCCACGTGATCCAGATCGATCAGAGTCAACGCCCCCACTCCACTGCGAGCCAAGGCCTCGGCAGCCCAGGACCCAACACCACCAATCCCCACCACGGCAACATGCGCGTGCTGCAGCGCACCACCAGAATGTGCGCCATAAAGGCGATCGAGTCCGCCAAAACGGCGCTCGACATCAGAAGTGTGGCTCAATTGCTCTGTTACGAGGTCTTTTTGCATGATCTATCCAAAAAACCGCTTTGCGCGCTCGACAAGAACGCGAGAGAGGAACACAATTTACCCTTAATACTGTGAGCATGTCGCCCCCCCAACCTTCGCCCCAATCACCACCGTCTGCTTTTGCCAGTGCGGGGGTTCTCTGCCTGTTGATTATGCTTGTGCATATCGCGATCTCGGGCGGACGAGTTGCCGTTACCTTGACTGCACTTCAACTCGGGCGCTCAACGCTCGAAGTCGGGGTGCTGATCGCTGTATTTGCGCTGCTGCCGATGCTTTGCTCTGTCAAGGCCGGCCGCTTAATCGATGCGATCGGGCCCTACAAGCCAATGCGAGCTAGCGCGATCATGGTCAGTGTGGGGGCCTTAGTCCCGTTTGCCTGGCAAAGCCTGCCCTCGCTGATGATCGCTGCGGTTTTAGTGGGTACAGGGCACATGACGTTTCAAATCGCGGTGCAGCGCCAAATGGGTCAAAGTGTGGGCGAAGAGCGCTTACGCAATTTTTCATGGCTATCCCTGTCAATGGCAACCTCAGGACTAGTAGGCCCCTTGATTGCTGGCCTCTCAATCGACCACTTTGGTCACCGCAGTGTGTTCGCCTTGCTCGCTTTGTCTCCAATCCTCTGTCTGATCGGATTGACCCGCATGAGACGCTACCTGGTTGCCTCGCACATTAAGGCCTCAGCGAGCGCAGTCAAACGCAGCGTCACCGATCTGTTAGAGAGTCGGGCGCTACGCCGTGTCTTTGTCGCTAATATGCTGCTGTCTAGTGCCTGGGACACTCACGGTTTTGTCGTGCCAATCTTTGGTGTCAGTGCTGGGTTGTCCGCCACCACGATTGGGCTGGTACTGGCAACGTTTGCAAGCGCAACAATCGTGATACGCCTTGCATTACCTTTTATCCAACGGCATGTACGCCCCTGGCAATTGATCAACGGCGCCTTGGTTGCGGCCGGACTTAATTTTTTACTCTACCCGTTCTTTTCCCAAGTCTGGATTTTGATGTCCATGTCTTTTGCGCTAGGTCTGGCGCTGGGCTCAACCCAGCCTGGCATCTTGGCTCTACTGCAACATCATGCACCACCGGGGCGTGCGGGTGAAGCGTTTGGATTGCGTATGGCCTTAATTAATGGCTGTCAGGTGACGTTGCCCTTGGCCTTCGGCGCACTTGGCGCGGTCATGGGGGGGGTCATGCCGCTGTTTTGGATCACAGCCGCTGCGCTAGGCGCTGGCCGCTGGTTCACCCGTGACGCCGAGATGACAGACCGAAGCACACCGGCTACCCGTTCACCAACACCGCCACCACCCTTGTGACGCTCATGCCCACACCTCACCCAGCCCCGCCACCCGCCAACACATTTGTGCGTTGGACTGAACAAGAACGTCTGGCCTCACTTGAGACCGCGCTAAAAGACTGGGTGCCTGGGCAAGATCTCTGGATTTTTGGCTACGGCTCATTAATCTGGAAACCAGAGTTTGACTTTATTGAACAACGGGCGGCCTCGTTAAACGGCTATCACCGCTCGCTGTGCCTGTGGTCGCGTATTAATCGCGGAACCCCCGAGACCCCTGGGCTGGTGTTCGGTTTAGAACAGACCGGCCGCTGCCAAGGAATGGTGTTCAAGATCCCTGCCAAGAACGTTGAGCAGACCTTTGATGCAGTCTGGAAGCGCGAAATGGGGACCGGAGCCTATCTTCCAAGTTGGCTTGCTTGCGACACATCGGCGGGTGGCGTCTCAGCAATGGCCTTTGTCATCGATCGAAATGGCCCAGCCTACGTCAAGCAACCCCCTGAGGATGACTTAGTTGAGATCATCTGTCGAGCACACGGCACATACGGATCGTGCTTCGACTACGTGACACAAACTGCCGTGTCGCTCAGAGCCGCTGGGATTTGTGACGAACAACTCGCCGCCTTAACCGAGCGCCTGATGCGCCAACGGCAACTCCAACCCGACCAACAACACCCGCAGCACACACAACACCGACAACAGCAGCAATAGACCAACAGTTACCGCACAGTATTGGCAAGAGCTGCGCGAAAGGTTGCGCCGCAGGCCACCAATCGCCAGTAACCCCAACGGGTATCCATGCACGGCTCAGGTTGCCCACGGTACACTGAGGCATGGGCGTATTTTGGGCGCTTTCATCGGTTTAGATTTACCTTACCTGGATTCATCATGTCGATCGCAGATCTGCGGCAAAGCTACGAAAAAGGGACTCTTCTAGAACAAGATGCCAAGGCCTCTCCATTTGAGCAGTTTGGCCTTTGGTTTGAGCAAGCGCTCGAGCAAAACGTTCCTGAGCCCACCGCAATGACCCTGGCCACAGCCGATACGCAAGGGCGTCCCTCGGCACGGGTCGTGCTGCTCAAGGGTTTTGACAACGCGGGTTTTGTGTTCTTTACCAACTACAACTCGCGCAAAGGCCAGGATTTGGCCGTGCAGCCTTGGGCTAGCCTGAATTTTTTTTGGCAGTCCCTCGAGCGCCAAGTGCGCATTAACGGGCTGATCAGCAAAGTGTCGGCACAAGAGTCTGACGAATATTTTCACAGCCGCCCGCTTGGTTCGCGTTTAGGTGCTTGGGTATCGGCGCAAAGCCAACCTACCACGCTTGCTGCACTCGAAGCCAACACGGCAGCCATACAACAAAAATATGGTGAGCAACCGCCGCGCCCGCCTCACTGGGGCGGCTATCGTTTAGCGCCTGAGTACTTTGAATTTTGGCAGGGACGCCCTTCGCGTTTACACGACCGTCTTACCTATCAACGCTCTGGCACCAGCTGGGCACTCGAACGCATTTCTCCATAATATGACCGCCTCTGCACCAACTTTTGATTCTGCCTTTTTTCGAGCGACCCTCGGTCGCTTTCCGACCGGCGTAGCGGTGATCACTGCAAGCCTCCCAGGCCAAGCGCCTGTTGGGCTGACCGTCAGTTCCTTTAACTCGGTGTCCCTTGAACCACCACTCGTGCTGTTTAGTTTGTCGCGTGGCTCCTCATCAATGGCAACCATGCAAGCCTGCGAACGCTACGTGATCCATGTCATGAGCCACGAGCAACTTGGGGTCTCTCATCGCTTTACTCGAGGCACAGCAGCCGAGCGGTTTGCCGATATGCCGCTAGTCAACGCGCCCAGCGGGTCACCCCGCCTTGATCTCCCCTGTGCCGCCTGGTTTGAATGTTTCAACCGCAGTCGCTACGACGAGGGCGACCACATTATTTTTATTGGTGAAGTTGAACACTGCGAGCGCTCAGACGCTTTACCTCTGGTGTATCACGCAGGTGGTTACGACCTCACCCCTAACCTTCAAAAATAACTCGAAGTCATGAGCACAGATATTGATTGCATCGTTGTTGGTGCAGGCGTAGTCGGTTTAGCGATTGCCCGGGCGTTGGCCCAAAGCGGACGGGAAGTCTTGGTGGTTGAAGCCGCCGAAGGGATCGGCACCGGAACCAGTGCGCGCAATTCGGAGGTCATCCACGCGGGCATTTATTATCCCGCCGGGAGCCTTAAAGCGCGTTTGTGCGTTGAAGGTCGGCATCTTTTGTACGCCTACTGCGCCGAACACGGAGTCAAGCACAAGCGTTTAGGAAAACTCATCGTTGCGACGAGCGACGAAGAAATCCCGACACTCACTGAAATTCTAAAAAAAGCGCATGTTAACGGCGTCACTGACATGGAGCTGCTCTCTGCGGCCCAAGCGCAGGCACTCGAACCTGCCCTATTTTGTACGGCGGCCCTGCTCTCACCTTCGACGGGGATCATCGATAGCCATGGTTTGATGCTGGCTTATCAAGGCGACGCCGAAAATGCTGGAGCACAGTGCGTATTTCATACCCCGCTTGTATCGGGTAGCGTGCGCAGCAATGGCGGTTTTGATTTGCAATTTGGTGGGGCTGAGGCGATGGCACTGTCGTGCAACGTACTCGTTAACGCCTCAGGTCTACACGCACCAACGCTGGCACGGCAGATCAAAGGAATCCCCGAGTCTTCGATCCCAACTGAATATCTTTGTAAAGGCAGTTACTTCAGCCTGCAAGGTCGTGCTCCCTTCTCGCGCCTGATCTACCCAACACCACATCATGCCGGCTTAGGTGTGCACCTGACACTCGATCTGGGCGGACAAGCAAAATTTGGGCCTGACGTGCAATGGATCGATCAGGTCGACTACGCGGTCGACCCTGCGCGCTGCGAGGGGTTTTATGAGGCCGTACGGACCTACTGGCCTGGCATGCAAGACGGCACCTTATCGCCAACTTACTCTGGCATTCGCCCAAAAATTTCTGGGCCACACGAACCCGCAGCCGACTTCATGATTGCAGGGCCCGCAACGCATGGGGTCCCTGGGCTCGTCAATTTATTTGGTATTGAATCGCCCGGCTTAACCTCAAGCCTGGCTATCGCAAAAGAGACGCTTGCATGCCTATCCATGACTTCATCCTGACCTTAGCCTGCCCTGACCGCAGTTGTGGAATGTGTACGGTCATTGGTCCGCTTATCAAGCCTCAAGACAACATTTTTTGCTAATGCTCAATAACAACCTTGCACCAGAACATCCTGTTCCAGACGCGCACGGGATTAATTTATTTGAGGCAGACGCCGCACGCGATCTACTTGCCTGCTACCTGCCAAAAGACTTGCATCAGCACCTGCTGCCGCATTTGCGACGGCTAGGCGGCTTAGCAGGCTCGTTGCTAGATGATCTGGCTGGAGTCGCCGATAAACATCCTCCAACGCTCTCGGTGCGCACGCGTGCTGGGATTGACACCTCGCAGGTCAATAAGCATCCGGCTTACGTCGAGCTTGAGCGTTACGCTTACAGCGAGTTTGGCTTAGCGGCCATGTCACATCGCGGTGGTGTACTGAACTGGCCCACGCCCATGCCACCGGCGGCTAAATACGCGCTCACGTATCTGTTTGTACAGGCCGAGTTTGGCCTGTGCTGCCCTGTGAGTATGACCGACTCACTGGCCCGCACGTTGCGTAAATTTGGTGATCCGGCTTTGGTCGAAAAAGTCTTGCCGATGGTCACAACCCAAGACTTTGATGCCTTGCATCAGGGCGCCATGTTTATGACAGAACAAGGCGCAGGTTCAGACGTTAGCGCCACCGCCACGCAGGCCACGCAAGCCACCGATGGCAGTTGGGCACTTACCGGCGACAAGTGGTTTTGTTCAAACCCTGACGCGGGCTTTGCGATGGTGCTGGCACGTTCTGAAAACGTTGATGGGCTCAAAGGCGTTTCGCTGTTCTTACTGCCCCGTACGCTTGCCGATGGCACGCACAACCATTATCGGATTTTGCGGTTGAAAGACAAGTTAGGTACCCGTTCAATGGCGAGCGGCGAGATCCGACTTGAAGGTGCGTTTGCCTGGCTAGTCGGCGAACGCGGTCAGGGCTTTAAGCACATGGCCGACATGATCAATAACTCGCGCCTCTCAAACGGTGTGCGCGCGGCAGGTTTGATGCGGCGCGCACTGACTGAGGCACTGTACATTGCCAAGCACCGCAAAGCCTTTGGCAAGCGTCTGCTGGACATGCCTCTCATGCAACGCCAACTCAGCAAAATGGCCTTAGCCACTGAGCAGGCACGCACCATGGTGTACCAAACTGCACAGGCCTTAGCCGCGGCAGACAACGACCAAAGTAAACGGCCCTTGATGCGTATCATGACGCCCTTGATTAAATTTCGGGCGTGTCGCGACGCGCGCAAGGTTGCGGGCGATGCGATGGAAGTGCGCGGCGGTTGCGGCTACATCGAAGAATGGAGCGACCCGCGAGTATTGCGCGACGCCCACCTTGGCTCGATCTGGGAAGGCACAAGTAACATTGTCGCGCTTGACGTGATCCGGGCCATTCAGCGCGAAGAATCGTTACCGGCCCTACATGAACATATCCAAACTCTTTTAGCCGAAGGCACGCCCGTCAGCCAAGAGCTCGCGGCACTGCAAGCCGAACGCATTGACCAAGCGTTCAAGTACGCGTCCGCAGTTGCCAACGAAAATCGCTCTGAGCAGGCCCGTCAGGCAGCCACGGGGCTGTATCACGTAGTCACCATGGCAGCCATGCGCTGGGAGGCTAAACAGGTCAACATGCCGATGCGCTGCCATTTGGCAGACCTGATCCTCAAGCATCGTTTAGCCGCCCGAGACCCACTGCAAGGCGATCAACTGACTGATGCCGCCCTCTGTGATTGGCTGTCGCAGACGGTCTAAAATCCACCCCGACACGATATGATGTCGGATTCAGTCACTTCGCCCCATAACCAGAGCAAAAACCATGAGCCAAGCCCCTTCTCCCAGCTCCCCACGTACCGGTGGTCAACTTCTTGTTGGTCAACTTGTCAGCCACGGCGTCAAACACGTGTTTTGCGTGCCAGGCGAAAGTTTTTTAGCGGTGCTGGATGCGTTAGTCGACGTCAACATTGAAGTCACAGTTTGCCGTCAGGAAGGTGGCGCCGCCATGATGGCCGCAGCCCAAGGTCAGTTAAACGGCGAGCCCGGTATTTGTATGGTGACGCGCGGGCCAGGCGCCTCAAACGCTTTAGCCGGCATTCATATCGCCAAGCAAGACTCGACCCCGCTCATCGTCTTTGTTGGTCAAATCGAACGCGGCATGCGCGAGCGCGAAGCGTTTCAAGAGATGGATTACCGCGCAGTCTTTGGCACGGCAGCTAAATGGGCCACCGAGATTGACGACCCAGCCCGTATCCCAGAAATTCTGTCACGCGCCTTTCACGTCGCCACATCGGGGCGTCCGGGCCCGGTCGTGATCGCGTTGCCCGAGGATATGTTGGTTGAACTCGCCACCGTGGCCGATGCTCCGCACTATGAAGCCGTTGATTCTGCCCCTGCAAAAGGGCAGATGGCCGATCTGGCCGCACGTCTGGCCAAAGCCAAAGCACCGGTTGCGATTTTGGGTGGTACGCGCTGGAATGCTCAAGCGGTCAATGAGTTCGTCGCCTTTGCCGAACGCTGCAAACTACCGGTGGCGGTGTCTTTCAGAAGGCAGATGCTGTTCCCGGCTAATCATCCTTGTTTTATCGGTGATGTTGGCATTGGCTTGAATCCTGCGCTGCTCAAACGTGTCGCCGAGGCCGACTTGGTCTTGTTAGTGGGCGGGCGCATGTCCGAAATGCCAAGCCAGGCGTACACGCTGTTTGATATCCCTGTGCCCAAACAAACACTGGTTCACGTACACCCCGATAGCGGCGAGCTTGGCCGCGTTTACCGTGCCGCGTTGGCAATGAATGCGTCGCCGATTGCGTTTGCCTCAGAACTCGCCACGGTGGCGACCCCAGCCTCGCAGCCTTGGGCTGCAGAGACCGCTACCATGCATCAAAGCTATCTGGCCTGGAGCGACCCCGCCCCGATCCAAACACCTGGCACCCTGCAAATGGGTGGCGTGATGCAGTACCTCGAGGCAAACCTGCCCGCCGATGCCATCATGGCCAACGGCGCAGGTAACTTTGCCACCTGGCTTCATCGCTTTCACCGCTTCACTCAGTTTGCAACCCAAATCGCACCAACCTCGGGCTCGATGGGCTATGGCTTACCCGCCGCGGTTGGCGCCAAACGCCTTTGGCCTGAAAGAACCGTGGTCTGCTTTGCCGGTGACGGCTGCTTCATGATGCATGGGCAAGAATTCGCCACAGCGGTGCAATACAACCTGCCAATTATTGTCTTGATCATCGATAACGGTATGTACGGCACCATCCGTATGCATCAAGAAAAAAACTATCCCGGGCGTATTTCGGCGACCAAGTTGCAAAATCCTGATTTCGCCGCGTACGCACGCGCCTTTGGTGGCCATGGCGAACGTGTCGAAACCACCGAGCAATTTGGCCCAGCCTACGAGCGCGCGGTGGCAAGTAAACAACCAGCAATTATCCATTGCCTGATTGATCCTGAAACGATTACGCCAACCACCACGATTTCAAAACTACGGGCGGCTGCACTCAAAAAATAATGTCAAAGCGCCCTAGGTAAAGTGGGGTGCCTCTTTTAGATCTTTTAAGAACTCGGTCGGTCACGACACTGCCTGCAACTTGCAAAAAGCTACAAGTAGATGCGTCTTTCACATGCGCTTCTCAGACGGACTGCTTCAAATTGCGCAAAAGCAGATTTCATACCGGCGTGTGGGTATTGCGAACAGTATCGACCGAGCCTTGTTATCGTTCAATTGTTACTTTAGGAGCACGACATGGGCGCTGAAGCCTCATTTAATTGGGAAGACCCCCTCTTGCTGGATAGCCAGCTAACCGACGAAGAGCGCATGGTGCGCGACGCCGCACGTTCATACTGCCAAGACAAACTGTTGCCACGCGTGGTCAATGCGTTTCGTAACGAAAAGACCGACGTCGAAATTTTTACCGAGATGGGCGAGCTTGGCCTCTTAGGCGCAACCATCCCCACGCAGTACGGTGGCTCAGGCTTGAACTACGTCTGCTACGGCTTGATCGCGCGCGAAGTCGAGCGTGTTGATTCAGGCTATCGCTCGATGATGTCGGTGCAATCCTCACTGGTGATGGTGCCGATCAATGAATTTGGTAGCGAAGAGCAGAAGCAAAAGTACTTACCCAAGTTGGCCCGTGGCGAGTGGATCGGCTGTTTTGGTTTGACAGAACCCAACCACGGTTCTGACCCAGCTGGTATGGAAACACGTGCAGTCAAAACTGCCAACGGCTACACGCTGACCGGCAACAAAATGTGGATTTCGAACTCACCAATCGCTGATGTGTTTGTGGTGTGGGGCAAGTGTGTGGGTGGCGATTACGACGGTCGCATTCGCGGCTTCATCCTTGAGAAAGGCATGAAAGGTTTGTCGGCACCGGCCATTCACGGCAAGGTCGGTTTGCGCGCCTCGATCACAGGCGAGATCGTCATGGACAACGTTGAAATCGGCGACGAACAAATGTTGCCAGGTGTTTCAGGCTTAAAGGGCCCCTTCACCTGCTTGAACTCAGCTCGCTTTGGGATTGCCTGGGGTGCACTCGGCGCAGCAGAATTCTGCTGGCACATGGCACGTCAATACACGCTTGACCGCAAACAGTTTGGTCGCCCCTTGGCCGCCAACCAATTGATCCAGAAAAAACTGGCCGACATGCAAACCGAGATCACACTCGCCTTGCAAGGTTGCCTGCGCTTAGGTCGTATGAAAGACGAAGGTACTGCTGCCGTTGAAATCACCTCAATCATGAAGCGCAACTCATGCGGCAAGTCACTTGACATCGCCCGCATGGCACGCGACATGCTAGGTGGTAATGGTATTTCGGATGAGTTTGGTGTTGCCCGCCACTTGGTCAACCTCGAGGTCGTGAACACCTACGAAGGTACCCATGACGTGCACGCCCTGATCTTGGGTCGCGCACAAACAGGGATTCAAGCGTTTTTCTAAAGCGGTTTTACTGTTCGGTCAAAAGCAGCGTGCGCACTTAAATGTGGACGCTGTTTTTTTTTATTCAGCGGAGTTCTTCCGTGAGGCAAGTCAAGATCTTGCAAACTGCGCCCGAGACGATCCTCTTTTGCGATCAACCCCAAGTCATTCTCGAGCTGCAAGGTTGCAAGCACGCGCAAGTAGGTGATCATCAGAACCGAGGGGTCGCCTCGCTCAACACGATAAAGCGTCATGCGTGAAATCGACGACCGCGCGGCAACTGTCTCTGACGAAAACTTACGGCGCATGCGCGCAAGGCGTAATCTCTCACCAAGCTCGGTGAGGATCTTTTCTTCATTTGGATAAACAGGTTGTTTTCGGCTAGGCATATCACATATTATACAAAAAATAGTTATTTGTCTAACTTGTGATACATAATTTAAATATCAAACGTCGTCATCGAATACACGTTTGATCGTTGGAGTCCACCGAGGTCTGTGAACTCTAACGTGATCGTTGAACAATCTAGCCGTCGTTTGAAGGGCGCAACGATCAGTTGAAACCCGCTGCAGCCCGACTGAGGCGATCTTGCACACCTGCCCACTGAAGCCCCGTGGGTGGCTGTTGCCAAAGCAACTGGCTGTATCCCTGCTGGTCTAGCGCACGCAGGGTGGCATACAGCACGCGGCTATAGGCTGCAGGATCGTTGGGTAGCGTAATCCAATCAAGTTGCTCGTTTGAAGCAGATGTGTTGCCTTGGGGCGTATGCGTCACGACCGCCACCCTCTGCCCTGGAGCAAGTTTGGCGGTTTGTGTGACCACCGTATTTTGCAACTCAGGCGTCTGTACCAAGCGCAACGGTGTGCGCGGGGCGTAATGCGACTTTAAGGCACCCGATACACGCGGAGCCTGCGCGTCGGGTGCTGCGACCTCTTGATTTAACACTTCGGCAAGTTGCGCGGCCGTGATGTGCCCAGGGCGCAACAGCACTGGGCCCACACCTTGATCAAGGCGCGATAAATCAACGATTGTGGATTCGATACCGACGTCGCTCGCGCCCCCTTCAAGCACCGGCATGCCTTGGGCAACCAGTTCAGGAAATTCGTTTCGCACATGGGCTGCGGTGGTCGGTGACACTTGACCGAACTTATTGGCCGATGGCGCAGCCACGCCACCCTGACCTGACGCACGAGTGGCCGCGAACCCTCGCAATAGGGCTTGCGCAACCGGATGCGAAGGGCAACGCAAACCGATGCTGTCTTGCCCGCCACTGACCACAGAAGAAATATGATCAGCCCGCTTCAAAATTAAAGTGAGGGGGCCAGGCCAAAACGCATCGATGAGCAACTGTGCCTCAGGCGATACGCTAGCTGCCCAATACAACAAATCAGCTTCAGGCGTAACGTGCACAATCACCGGGTGATTAGAGGGCCGGCCCTTTGCCTGATAAATACGCCCAACCGCTAACGCACTTTCGGCGTCGGCGCCTAAGCCGTAGACAGTTTCTGTGGGGAAAGCGACCAGACCTAGTTGCGCCAAAACCTCGATCGCGCGAGCCATTTCGGCGGCGCTGGGCTGCACCCTCGCTCCAACCACAGGTTGATCACACCCAGACACTTCAGGCGGCGACTGGCAAGCGCAACACGTTAACCACTCGATTGGCTGCCGCAATCGCCTCAGCCAAGGTGTTACCCACGCAATTTACATGGCCCATCTTGCGACCACGGCGGGCTTCGCGCTTGCCATACAAATGCAGCGACGCACCAGCCACTGCTAACACGCCCGACCAATCTGGCTCGGTTTGTGTATCGGTGTCGTCGGTATACCAAGCGTCGCCCAAAATATTCAGCATCACCACGGGGGCTAATAACTGCGTACTGCCCAACGGCAATCGTGCCATCACGCGCGCTTGCTGCTCGAACTGGCTGGTGACACAGGCATTCATGGTGTAGTGTCCACTGTTGTGTGGGCGCGGCGCGATTTCATTGACCAGCAACTGCCCGTCGCGCAGGATAAAAAATTCAACACACAATACGCCTTGGTACTGCAAGCCGTTGGCAATCGCAAGCGCAGCTTCAGTTGCCCGCTGTGCCGAGACCGCAGGCTGGCTATCCACCGTCGATACGGCCAAAATACCGTGATCATGCACGTTTGAAGCCACCGGAAACACTTTGCATTGACCATCAAGGCCTCGCGCCATCACGACCGATAGCTCTTCTTGCAGATCAAGCATCGCCTCAAGCACGCACGGCACGGCGCCAAACTCTTCAAACGCTGCCAAGGCCTCAGCACACGTACGCACACGTGCTTGACCTTTGCCGTCGTAGCCCAGGCGAGCAACTTTCAAAATCCCGGGAAACAAATGTGCACCCGCAGCGCGTAAATCATCTGCAGAACGTATGGGCGCATAAGGCGCGACCGCCACACCTTGACTAGCGATGTAGGCCTTTTCAGCAATGCGATCTTGTACGATTTCAACGGCCTGAGCCCCAGGGGTGACGCGGCAATGTTTAGCCAAGATTTTTAAACTGGTCGCCGGAACATTTTCAAACTCAGTCGTCACGGCGCGGCAGCGGCGGCTTAAACGGAGCAAGCCTTCTTCATCATCGTACTCAGCCTGAATATGCATATCGGCTACTGAGGCCGCCGGCCCTTCGGGCGCAGGATCAAGTACCGCCACGCGATAGCCTAAGGACTGAGCCGCCTGGCAAAACATCCGGCCTAACTGGCCACCGCCCATCAACCCTAGCCACTCACCCGGTACGATCACAGAGGCACCTTCATTGCACGGGCTGCTTCAGTTTGCCTTGCGCGAAATGCACGTAAGTGCTCGCGCAAGGAGTGATCGGTTGTGGCTAAGTTTGCAATCACGTGCAACGCGGCATTTGCCGCACCGGCCTCGCCAATTGCAAAGGTCGCAACAGGGATACCCTTGGGCATTTGCACAATGGATAGCAAAGAGTCTTCGCCACGCAGATACTTTGAAGGCACTGGCACGCCAAACACAGGCACTTCAGTGAGCGCTGCCATCATGCCAGGCAAATGCGCCGCACCACCAGCGCCTGCAATAATGGCTCGCAAACCACGGCCTGCCGCAGCAGCACCATAGTCGGCCATGTCCTGAGGCATCCGATGTGCCGACACCACACGTGCTTCGCAAGCGATGCCAAATTCTTTAAGCATATTCACTGCGTGCTGCATGACTTCCCAATCGCTTGAGGAGCCCATGACAACACCAACGATTGGTTGCGCTGCTGGTGTAGATTCGCTGACAACGCCAGACGCAGTCGATGCCTTTGCGTTGGTGGCTGCACTAGAAGTAGAGGACATATCAAAGCCCTGTGAAAGGTTTAACCCGCAACAAACGGTATAACGGTGATGACCCGAAGG
>CALFXX010000065.1 GCA_937952975.1 uncultured Alcaligenaceae bacterium | reverse complement strand
ATGCCATTATTGAGGTGTTTAACGATCCACACACTGCCGGCACGTCAGCGCGCGAAAGCGCCATTGTTCAATTTTCGATCGACTTAACAAAGAACCCTGATAGCGTTTCGCCGGCTAGCATTCAAGCCTTAAAAGACGTTGGCTTAACCGAGCCTGAAATTTTAGATTTAATGCACTCGGTGGCGATCTTTGCCTGGGCAAACCGGTTAATGTTAAACCTTGGCGAACCAGTCTTCGAGTAAGCATCAGATTTTTCAATGAAAGAAGCACCGCTCGAGTTGCATGCCTTGAGCGTACAAAACAAACTTTTACTTGGGTGTATTGATGTCTTTAAACACCAAACATTTCATCGCTAGCGCACTACTGCTCTCGACGCTGTCCTGTGCTGCCATAGCCAACACCTGGCCATCTGCCGACAAGGCGATTCAAATCACGGTGCCGGCTCCAGGCGGCGGCGGCACGGGCGATACGATTGCGCGCATGTTAAGCGAGCAGCTTGCCCTTCGCTTGAAAACCAGCGTGATCATCGAAAACAAACCTGGTGCCAATGGAAACATCGGGGCAACAGCCGCCGCTAAATATGCACCTGATGGCTATCGGTTTCTTTTTTCCTGGGCAGGCACACTCGCAGTCAACAAAAGTTTATACGCCACCATCAACTACGATCCACAAAAAGACTTCGATCCCATTGCCCTGATCTGCGATGTGCCAAATATTTTGGTCGTCAATAACGATCAACCGATTAAAAGTATCCAAGAGTTCATTGCCTATGCCAAAACCAATCCCGGAAAAATAAATTTCGGCTCAACCGGCATCGGAAGCTCAATGCATCTGGCTGGCGAACTGTTTATGCGCGAGACTGCAACGAAAATGGTACATGTGCCTTACAACGCTCCAGGCACAGCCACGACCAACTTAATCGCCAACGAGATTCAAACCATGTTTCAGCTGGTGCCAGGCATTGCCGGACAGGTCAAGGCTGACAAGGTGCGCGCCCTCGCGATCATGTCGCCCACACGCTCACCCGCACTGCCGGATGTTCCAACAACCGCTGAGTTGGGCTTTCCAAAGCTGATGTCATCAACCTGGTTTGCTTTATTAGCGCCTGCCGGCACGCCCAAATCCATCATCGATCGCATGAATACCGAGGTCAATGCGATCTTGGCAGACCAGGCCTTCAAAAAGAAACTCGCAGAGATCGGGGCAACCCCCATGGGCGGTTCGCCAGCCGAGCTTGCCAACCATCTCGCAGCAGAGCTTGAAAAATGGGGCGTCGTGATTCGGGCAGCCGGGATTAAAAATCAGTAACACAAACCGTCCGCGTTCAAAGGAATGACACGCACGACCCTCTGTCGCCTAAACGTCTTGCAAATCAAACAAACGACCATACCCTTGCGCATGGTCGGGTATCCCATATTTACGCAAGCCAAACCACACCATCGCTTGATTACTTGTAATCACCGGTCGATCAAGTAAAGCTTCGATCTGTTCGATGGCCTCGGCCGAGCGTACTGCCGTGCAACTAATGAAATAGGCGTCGGCCTGAGGATCTTGCAGCTTCAAGGCTTGGTCGACCCATACCTGCTCGGGCAACTTTCCCATCTCGGCGTTGGTATTGATGCCTAGGCCCATTTGAGCGATGACCTCAAAACCGTGATGCTTCAAAAAGGCACACTCACGCACATTGACCTCCTCAATGTAAGGCGTGAGTAAAACAATTTTTTTTGCCTTTAAAGCATGCAAGGCTGAGACAATTGCTTCAGAAGTTGAAAATGCGGGCAAGCCACTGGCTTGTTCAATCCGATGTTGAATCTCTTGTCCCATCTGCGCACTAAACGTACTCACCGCGGTGCAGTGAAACACCACAACCCCAACCTGCGCGTCCGCCAAGAGCTTAGCTCCGGTTTCAACGTGGCGGCTCATTTCAATGAGCTCAGCCTCAGAGCTTCCACGCAACTCAAGTCGAGTGATATAAGCCACCACGCCCGCAGGCAGCATCGCATGGATCTGCGGCTCGGCGATCACGTTGCCCGACGGCACCATGACGCCTAAGCGCAGGCGTTCGCCGTAGTCAATGACTGGCATATTCGTGGCGCAACATCTGGGCCGCCTCAACCATCGCTTTTAACTTGCCATCGGCCACCTCACGGGGCAAATATTTCATACCGCAATCGGGTGCCAAGATGACTTGTTCAGGCTTGATGTGTTTCAGAGCTTTGTGAATACGCGCGGCGACCACTTCGGGCGTTTCGATTGACATGTCGCTCAGGTCTAAACAACCAACCATGATCTGCTTGTTGCCTAAAGACTCAAGCACGCGACAATCAAGATTAGACTGTGCCGTTTCAATTGAAATCTGGTGACACGAGCACTGCGCGAGCTCAGGTAAAAAATCATAGCCTGAGGGGCGCGCGTGAATCACTGCCGCATACCCAAAGCAAATATGCACTGCGGTCTGCCCGGTCACACCCTCGAGTGCACGGTTCAGGGCTTTGATGCCGTATTGACGTGCCTTTTCAGGGCGAGCCTGCATGTATGGCTCATCGATCTGCACGATGTCAGCACCATGCGCAAACAAATCTTTAATCTCTTGATTTAACGCCGCAGCGTAATCCATGGCAGCCTCTTCTTCAGAGGCATAAAAATCATTCTGAGCCTGCTGCAACATCGTAAAAGCGCCAGGCACGGTGATTTTGACTTTGCGACTGGTGTGCGCCTTTAAAAACAGCAGGTCTTCAACCTCGATCGGCCGCGCACGCTTGATTTTGCCAACGATTCTGGGGACCGGGTTAGGATGCCCCGAACGGTCGAGCGCCGTACCTGGGTTGTCGATATCGATCCCCTCAAGCGCTGTGGCGATCCGATTGGAGTAACTTTCACGGCGAATCTCACCGTCGGTAATGATGTCTAGCCCCGCCTGCTCTTGCCCTCTGATTGCGATCAAAGTGGCGTCTTCCATCGCTTGCTGCAGATATGGCTCAGCCACACGCCACAGCTCTTTCGCGCGCACACGTGGCGGAAACCGACCTGCCAGTTTTTCGCGGTCAATCAGCCAATCGGGCTGCGGATAACTACCAACAATCGTGGTGGGAAACAACATAAAAATCTCCGGGTGTCGTGTTCTAAAGGCCAAGCGTACGCAGCTCACCTTCAGCGCTATTTTGCGCAGCGCCAACGTTACCCGAATTTGTCCAAAAAAGGGATTTTTAGTTGCGTATTTAATTGCGTTGCTTGGCGAGCCGTCAAGGCTAACAGCGCAAAAGCAACAAAAAGAAAAAAGTGTTACCATTTTTATTGGTTGCGAATCATTCGCATTTGCATTTAGAATTTTTCGCCTACAAACACATCCACAACCAGAGGTTTACCTTGCTGCAAAGCTTTTTTCTGAGTTTTCGTCATTTCGCCCGCCGTCTCGTCCAGCGCTCTGGCAGAGCCGCCGCAGGACGTCTGGTTTCTGCAGTTCGTCTAGCGGGCTTAGCAGCACTTGCGCTTTGCCTGCACCCGACGGCCCAGGCGCAAACACAAACGGTCAACTTGTACACCACGCGCGAAGCCGGTCTGATGCAGCCGCTGCTTGACGCTTTTACAGCTCAAACGGGGATTAAAGTCGCAACCGTTTTCTTAAAAGACGGCTTGCTCGAGCGCGTCAAAGCCGAAGGCGCCAGCTCGCCCGCTGACGTGCTGATGGTTGTCGACATCGGTAATCTTTTGGATTTATCCGAAGCAAAGCTATTTCAAAATATTCAGTCTGAAGTATTAAACGCAACGATTCCCGCCCCACTTCGTAGCGCAGACGGCACCTGGTTTGCCTTCTCGCTACGCGATCGCGTGCTCTATGCCGATAAAAGTTTAGCGCTTGACTCGTTTCAATACGAGGATTTAGCAAGCCCCGCTTACAAAGGCAAAGTCTGCATTCGCTCAGGACAACACCCCTACAACAACGCCCTGATTGCCTCGATGATTGCACATCGTGGACTTGAGCAAACCGAACAATGGCTGCGTGGGATCAAAACCAATCTTGCACGTAAAGCCGCAGGCGGTGACCGTGATGTTGCTCGGGATATCTTGGGGGGCATTTGCGATCTGGGTTTAGCCAACGCCTATTACGCAGGTCAAATGAAAACCGCAGCAACCGGTACCGAGGCCCGCAAATGGGGTGACGCCATTAAAGTCATTCGCCCAACCTTTGCACAAACCGGTGGTACCTTTGTCAACATTTCGGGCGCTGGGGTGGCCGCACACGCACCCAACAAGGCAGGGGCTATCGCGTTTCTTGAATACTTAACCTCTGAGCCCGCGCAAAATCTCTACGCCCGCCTGAATTTTGAGTATCCGGTGCGCCCGGGCGTTGCGCTTGACCCAACCGTCGAAAGCTTTGGCTTACTCAAGGCCGACCTCACGCCACTCACCGAGGTCGCAAAGCATCGTAAAGAAGCGAGCTTGCTGGTCGATAGACTGGGCTTTGACCGGTAACCCGCAGCCAAGATGGCTAGGGTATTGACTCGCA
>CALFXX010000064.1 GCA_937952975.1 uncultured Alcaligenaceae bacterium | reverse complement strand
GTATTTCAAATTTTTAAATAAGCTTTCAGGCACCACCTTTGATCGGGGGTATGGGTCTTTTTCGATCTTATCTCGAAAGGTCGTTGACGCCTTTTTGCTGTTTCAGGAAAGAGAACGACATTATCTGTTCATACTTCATTGGCTTGGGTTCAAATACGGCACGGTGGCGTACTCTCACCGTGCCCGGCATGCTGGACAAAGCAGCTACTCATTCGCCAAGCTGCTACAACATGCGTTAGATGGGATCTTATTTCAAACTACTGCGTTACTGAGATGGATTGCCGTCGTTGGCGTCGCATGCGCAGTGGCTGGCCTTGCAATCGCGCTCTTTATTGCTTGGCGAGCGATCTTTCATACCGCATTACCCGGATGGACAAGCTTGGCTGTGCTGATTCTAGTTTGCACAGGGATCATCATGACAAGTTTAGGAGTACTCGGTATGTACACAAGTAAAATTTTTGAGCAGTCTAAGGGACGACCCTTGTATGTGTTAGATCTGGTGATTGAGTCTGTGCCGGACGCGCAGACTGAATCCCTTGCTATACAAACTCAAAAACCTCTTCCATAGCAAGTACAAGCTTCTAGATTGATTTAATAGTGCCAGTAACGACCGCTTTTCTCGCGAGAGTCGCCTAAGCATCATAAAGTCACGTGCCCTCACAAGTACTGCTCAAGCGCTTTTTACCCCTCAGCGTTGGAACAACATAAAGCAGGTAATAGAATCATCTGATTATTTTTCTGTTCGATTGATCCCATTAATCCTGAATAGTCTCTGATCCCCAGCGGTTAGGACCAGTTCTTTTTGAAAGACGTCAAAGGCGGGTAAGTCGAGTTGTGTGATCAGAAAGATCGGTTGGTGCCTTTCGATGGCACCCTCAAGCTGTGTCAGTGGGTAAAACCCGTGTCCGTTAATAACAAGCATCTTATTCCAAACATTAAAACCATAAAAGTTGGCAAGTTGCTCGCCAATTTTTTTATCTAATGCCGGTGCGTATTGAATACCGAACAGCACACCACATTGACGAAGGTAGCAGCCGTAACTGCCAATCGTCAAAGGCTGTTGATGCTTCGCTAACTCACTTTCTATTTGTTGAATCGATTGATTATTATGTATCCGCACGCTTTTTAGCATCGAAAAAGTAGAGTAATTTGACTTTACGATGAAGATAAATAAAGCCAACATCATAGTGGCAAATAGTGTCTTGGCGATTTTGCCTAGGGTGTCATTTCTTAACTCGTTTATTAAGAAAGTCATTCCAACAAAAGCAATCGGTAAAGCCGGAATCATATAGTGTTCACCAAAATGCTTGAGCACTATCAAAGTCTGCAAAGAGCAAACCACAAAAAAAATAAGAACGATCCTGAACCGATGGACAAAAATGCTCTTGCTCGCAGACGAACGGTCGCCAGATTGCGTTCGGCTTTGAATGAACGAAAAAATAAGAAAACACGCAAACACCACGATTGATAAATAGAACAGTGGAAATGTATCGCTTAAGGTCAGCAGGTTGCTAGTGATTTGTGTCGAGTCGATCAGTCCCTTGTTACCGCCACCATACTTACCAACGTGAACGAGCATGTTGTAGATCCAGTCCCACAATTCTGGCAGCTTACCTATGATTGGCAAAATGCCAAGCAGCCAGGCTAAACAGGCTGCTGCACAGGCCTTCGCAAGATTTCGCTTGTTTCGAATCAGAAAAAGTAAGCCGAACATTGGCAGAAAGGTCAGTTTGGTCGCGAAGCCGAGACCAAAAATAAAACCCGCGAAAAGCGCAGTGCGTTCTTCAGTCTTTGCAGAGCTGTCTTGTTGAAAAATTAGCGGCGTGAGCACGGCTAACAGTGTCAGTGAAAGACAAGCTAGGAATGCTTCTGGGGCCGGATATAGCAACTTGGTGGCTAGAAATCCGAAAGTTAAAACTGAACACTGACACAGCACCGCAAGGATCGTCGAATTGGTGCTTCGGTATACCCTTACGCCCAAAAAGAGCGTCGCCAAGACGTTCAGCGCAAGCAGGACTTTGCTGATGACCAACAAAAACTGCTCAGGCGAAGCAATGACCGCTGAGACCACATCCGAACCGATTGCATTCAACCCCTTCAAATACAACCCTTGGAGATAAACAGTTATGGCAATAATGGTTTGTAATGTTGTACCCGGATGGTCGATGTGAAACGGCACGCGAAAATCTAAGAGTAATAATCCATTAAAAAGATATGCATAGGCGGGATCGGCATTGTAAATTCCTGCGCCAGAATACAACGGAAACATTTTTAAAATCATTCCGATACCGATCATTCCCACCAAGATCGGAACTGTGAATAGCCTGATATTTATTCTCATACGCTACCGCTTCAATTGATAAACACTATGATTGATTTTGACCGCTTCGTAAAACCTGTACAACAGTCTTTATCAACTATTAAAGTTAACGTAATAATTTCTGTACGATATTCTCTGGGAATACAAAAACTCTGTAATGCCTGAATTGAATGATTTTGGACGGCGTTAAACCTCGTAAGGCAGCAAATGAGTCCCAATTCAGTGCTAACTCCTCTGCTGCGCTCAAAATCAAAAATGTTTCACCGAGCGTGGCCGCTTCAGCGTACCAATTACGGGCACTTAGCCACTTCATTGGGAAAATTCGGCCGTCTTCTATATAAATAGGCCGAGTTTTAACAGTATTGTCAGTTAGAACCGTAACGACATTGGCTTGCCAAAAGGTTGCAAACCCATAACGGAGGTCGTTTTCCAGAAGCAAATGGGCCAATTCAGTGGGCTGGTCAAAATTTTGTGCGTCCGCTTTATGTATCTCGCTTACGTGATAAGTGCCCCAATAGTTCGTATTGATGACGAACAGATTAGTGCAAAAGCCAATTACCACGACTAAGCGCGCGATATCGAAAAAAATATTATCTCTAAAGTTAAAAGGTAGCGCTGCAACTGCAATGACTAAAAGAAAAACTGGCGGGATTAGATACCTCGCATTGAATACACTAGTCCCCAGCATGATCATTAAAAGTGCAACTAGTGAAGCGAGTGCATACAGCGCCACCAACTGCAGCAATTTATCTTTGCCTGACAAACAAAAAGCAATGGAACGAGGCAGAATCCCAATAAACAGTAAAGCCACAAGTAATCGAAAGCCGTCATACACTCCACTTATTGTGCTGACTGCTCGGTTGGTGTAAGGCTCACCACCTAAAATAGTGATTAACGACGCAAATAGCTTGGGAATCTTGTTGAACATCTCACTCAGTGGAATCCAGCGAAGGGTTGTCACACCCTGTTGCATATCGACTTGTGTTAAGAATACTTTGTGTATTAAAAAACCTGCGGCACACACGACCACAAGGGCACTCAAGAAAATCACACAAAGCCTCACGGATTCTTTGATTCTCACTTGCTTATACCCAGAAACTAACAGAAATATCGCACTGCAAGCCATTGGAAATAAATAGTAGGGAACCGCCCTCATGGGATTCCCTATCACCATCACAAGTACAATTAGAAGCGCAAAAAAATAATATACAAAATTTTGTTTCGCATAGTCGAGATTGCAAGACTCTAGGCACTTAATTGCAAGTACGCTAAACATTAACAAAATTCCATAGCTAACCTGTCCAAACATGCTTTCAGTTATCGTTAACGACATGCCACCTAAGCACATCAAAATAATTAATATTTTTTGCGCAGAGACAATCTGAAAACTATTCACCAACCACCAAATTGAAAAAATAATCAGACCGCCCATCAGTGTACAGGCGATCGCGTGGCTTAAATAACCGGGTGATAAAAATTGTAATAGTGGAACGACAAAAATATGAGCGGTCGTAATCCACAGGTCATTGTTTACATAGGCCCAGTCCTTAGGAAAAAATGCATGACTATTGAAGATCTCGGTCGCGATTAACACTTTGGAGGCACTGTCTGAATTAAAGGCCAAATATTTATAGCCGATAAAAATAAAATATAAAAGATTTGAGCCAAAAATAAATAGAAGAATCGGCTTCCACGATCTTTCAGTCAAACCTGTAGCTTTATCAAACAGGACGCTAAATGTTTTCATAGTCTTAACAATACTACGTGTAGAATAAATTTAATGGAACGATTAAGACTAAATCATATTATTTTTGCTGTTCTATAAAATCCATAATCGAAGATGAAATTATATCGGCTGCGATTTTACTCATATGATCATCATCGCGGTATAACAACTGATTGTCTGAATTGAAAGCAGAGCACCGAGACTGATTACAAAAAATGCTAGTAGGGTCATAAATATAAGTATTAGGCACATTGCGTAATATCTTGACCACAGCGTCCTTGTAGGGTGCCATTCTTGCGTCTGCCGACGTCCGTGAAATGTCACACTCTGTTTTATAAAAACTGCGAAATCGCAGACAGTTTCTAGGAAAGAATCCTAGCTCAGGAATTTGATCAACAAAGAGCACTTTCTTTCCGGCGGCGGTCAGTGCAGCGACGGTGTCGCGCAGGCCAAGCTGGAAAGTTAGTTGCGGATCAGTTGTCTTGAATCCCTCTGAGTGATATTGGTATGTCCACGGTTTGCTAAGAAGATCGTGCTCGGCGCGTCCATAGGCAGTGCCACTGAACCGAGCCGCGTGCCGGCCCGACAAAATTACCCATTTGATATCAGAGCGTTTGATTGCAATTTGTAGCGCGGGCTCAATGATACTCTTGCAGTTATAGTTGACCGCTAAGTCGGTGAACGACTCGGTATTGAAAAAGGGACTACAGCCCGCCTTGCCGATTGCCAGCAGGTTAAAAGAAAGACGGTCATGCAATCCTAACTGGATAAAGCCGTGCGCTAAGGCTTCCATATGACTGTCGCCAATGAGCATAATCGTGTCAACGAATCCAGTCGTTGATTCGTAACAGGACTCACGGGCAAAATCAAAATGATCGCGACATTCCTTTGTGTTTGGAAATGAATATTCTAGTTGAGCGAGATTAGTCTGAGCGTCGGTAAATCTGTCGCCAAATCCAGCTTTTCGGTGAATGA
This sequence comes from uncultured Alcaligenaceae bacterium, assembly GCA_937952975.1. Taxonomy (GTDB): domain Bacteria; phylum Pseudomonadota; class Gammaproteobacteria; order Burkholderiales; family Burkholderiaceae_B; genus Zwartia. The sequence continues at coordinate 954 of CALFXX010000064.1, read as the reverse complement.
CTGTTGCGACTGCAATAATGAGCAACATCAAAATCAGTAGGAAGGCTGTTTTGACTGATAAATGTCCTGGGCGTCGGAACGGCCGCTCAAGGTAATAAAAGGTTGCCGCTGCCAAGATGACCGACAATAAAAGGAGCCCAATTTTAATGGCGACATCGCTGTCGCCGCCACTCACGATATTGTAGAAGACCAGTAGAGGCCAATGCCAAAGATATAGCGGGAAACTAATCAATCCAATAAAGACAAGCAGTCGATTAGATAAAAAATGATGATTTACCCAAGAGCTAGGGGCCGTGATAATAATAATCACCGTGCCCAAAACAGGAATGATCGCGATATAGCCAGGAAACAAAAAGCTGTTATTGATCCCTACCAATGAACAGACGATACAAAGGAATCCGAAGCTGGCGATGACATTGGTTTTTGCTATACCGCATATACCAGAATGTTTTACTTTTCTGATTAATTCATTGTTTTTTAGTCGCTCTAAACTACGATATACTTTTTTGCCATCATTGTGATGGCTAAGATACCCAATTAGACCACCTGCCAAAAGTTCCCAACTTCTTGCCGGAATGAGAAAAAAGCCAGCAGTTGGGTAATGCCAGGCCATGACACTACAGGTGAAAGACACGGAGATTACTACTACGATAATGGCAAAAAGATTGATGCAAAATCTTCTGGCCAGCAATATCACTATTGGCCAAATAATATAAAATTGTTCTTCAACCCCAAGACTCCACAAGTGCAGCAGAGGCTTTGTTTCTGCTGAAGTATCGAAATAACCGCTATCAAGCCAAGAGAGAATATTTGAAATAAATATACCCGCACCAATGGTGTATTTAGCTAAATAGGCGTACTCATCCTTTAGCAAAAAAAACCATCCAAATATCAAACAGCTTATTAATACTATAACGAGTGCTGGAAATATTCTAATAATTCTTTTCGAATAAA
>CALFXX010000063.1 GCA_937952975.1 uncultured Alcaligenaceae bacterium | reverse complement strand
CCGTTTCCACCCCGCCTACTCTTACCCGCTCGGCACACCTCAGCTTGATCACACTCCAGATGAACTTTTAGTGTGGGGCAAGTTTTGGGTTGATGAAGTCCTGTTGCCAACCGGGATGGTTGCGAGGGTTTCTGGGGCTAGCAAACAGTTCAATGACACACGTTCTCAACTGGCCAAAAAGGTTCGGAATGAAAAGCAGGTGCTCTTCACCTCGCAGGGCGCGGTATCGGTCGAATTACAAAAAGCCGCCGTTGCTGCCGCCCTAGCCTTACCTGATTTTAATGTGATTTACCGACTTCACCCAAACGAGGATTTGGCGAGTTACCCTACCGAGAACCTGCCGAAGAATTTCAGTTACAGCCACAAGACTCCGGTGTTCCTAGAGCTGTTAGCCGAGAGCGCGTATTTGGTGGGGGCGTTCAGCACCACACTGTACGAAGGAATGGCACTCGGCGCAAAAGTTTTGGTGCTTCCGCTGCCAGGTTTTGAAAACATGAATCGCGCCATCGCGAATGGAGACGTTACCGTTATTACCGACATCGAGCGCATCGGGGATTTCATACGAGCCGCCAAACCAGCTTCCAACCCCGATAATTATTATGCGAAGGAGAATTCCCTGTGATCGATTTTAAGTTTGGTGGCGAGACCTACGGTTTCCTCAACCCGTTCATCATTGCCGAAATTGGCGTGAACCACGAAGGGTCGTTGGCTCGCGCCAAAGAGATGATCGAACAGGTTGCTCGCGGCGGCGGACACGCGGCCAAGTTCCAAACCTACAAAGCCGACAAGTTGGCAACCAAAAACGATAGCCCGGCCTACTGGGATCAGTCGAAGGAGCCAACCACCAGCCAGCACGAACTGTTCACTCGCTGGGATAACTTCGGACCGGAAGAGTATGCCGAATTGGCAAAACACTGCGAACGAAACGGCGTGGTTTTCATGTCGACGCCGTTCGACCTCGAGGCGGTTGACATGCTCACTCCGCTGATGCCTCTAACCAAGGTGGCCTCAGCCGACCTAACCAACATTCCTCTGCTTCGCAAGATTGGCAAGACCGGCCGTCCAACCATCATGTCGGTTGGAGCTTCCAGCCACGAGGAAATCGAACGGTCGCTAAACGTGTTGCTAGATGCTGGTGCACCAACGGTTACTTTGCTGCACTGCGTTTTGAACTACCCAACCCCGCACGCTCACGCCCAGCTGAAGCAGATTCAGGTTTTGCAGCAGAAGTTCGGCGATCGCGTATGCATTGGTTACTCCGACCACGTTCGACCTGAAGATGATGGCAGTGTGCCAGCTCTAGAAATGGCTTCGCTGTTCGGCGTTCGCGTGATTGAGAAGCACTTCACCGACAACAAACAGGGGCACGGTAACGACCACTATCACGCAATCGATGAGGCAGACCTAAAGGCCTTCACCGAGCGTTTGGAGATCTACCGAAACATTTACGGTGGTGACTCGCTCGACCTTTCGGTTCAGCACCAGGCAATCAGCAATGCTCGCCGACGTGTGGTGGCGGCGCGCGATCTAGCAGTTGGTCACGTAATCACGGAAGAAGACTTGGTTGCTCTGCGTTCAAACGTTGGTATCGAAATTGCCGATTGGGACTCTGTGGTTGGTAAGGCTGTGACGATTCCAATCGAGGGCAATCGCCCGATCAGCTGGGATCAGCTAGCTGAATAGTTTTTCAAGAATCCGCTGAACCACCTTGGTGTTTGAGCGGGTACCGGTTGCATTCAACCCATTGCTGCTGAGAGTCTTACGTTTCTCAAAGTCACCGATCAAACCCTGAATTTCTCGCCCCAGGGATTCTTCGGAAACATCGTTTCCCAAACCAAGCATCAGCACACCATTGGCTTCGGTGGTGTGCGCGTGGGTAAGTTCTTTGGCATTCTGAGCCATACAAATGGTTGGAATTCCCAGGCAAGCGAGTTCGGTGATCGTTCGACCGGCGGAAGAAAGGGCGAGATCGGCCTGAACCATAACCGCCGGCATGTTTTTGACGTTTGAGAGCGGGTTTAGCTTCAAAGAGTATTTTGATAGGTTGATTGGTTCAGCGCCAAGACCGCGAACCACGGTGACGGTTCCGGTGAATCCGATCTTCTCAAGAGCATCGAGGCTCTTAACAGCGAGGTTTGAGGGATCGGTGCCACCGAATAGCAGTAGCACGTTGTCAACTTCAGGTTCAATCTTCGCCTTGCGCGGAAGCGACTCGAAGGTTGGGGCCAGAATGGCGTTCTCAACCCCAGCCAATTGGTGATCGGCGGAAACTGCTGGGTTTAGGTAGAGGTCAGAAATTAGCAGGTCGGCCAGCTCAGCCCCAGAGCCGAGATCTTCGAAGGAAACCACTTTGGCGGTCTGCTTCAAATTGCTGACAATCTCGGCGTCATTGTTGAGGCGATCCAAAATCACCAGGTCGGTGTGGTTGGCTCGAACAAATTTCACAAACTCGTCATCGCTGGCAACCAACTCCACGCGAAACGGATATTCGGCAAAAAATTCTTGGCCAAGTTCTTGGTCTTTGGATAGAACGATAACCAACTCGTGACGTGCCAGCTCCTGAGCCACGGCAAGGGTTCGATAAACGTGTCCCATACCTAAGTTCTTGGAGGCGTCGGTTCGAAAAACAATCTGCTTGCGGGTGGCGTAGTGCTCGGCAACCGCCCAGTCGGCAAAGGTGTCGATATCGATTGCCTCTTTGGCTTCGAGCTCAATCAGAGCGATTGGCTGGATGATTCGAGTGCCATGCTCGAGAATTCTGTCGATTCGAGCACCGATGATAGCGCCGCTCTCACGGAACTGCGGTGGCAGTAACTGGCGATTGACGCGCGCCTTGTAATCGGGAATCGGTTTACCGTCTTCGTCAATCTGCCAACCTAGGTGACGGTCATCGACCACGGTAATCACGCTGGCGGCACCTGCGGCGAACTCGGCTAAAGCCTCTTCGATTCTCGCCGGGGTTAGGAACGGACAAGTCGGTTGAATCGTGAGTAGCACGTCATCGTTTTTTGCGCCGAGTTCTAAAAGTTCGGGAATGGTTCGAATCACCACTTCGTCGAGCGTTGCCTTGCCAGTGGTTTTAGTTTCTGATCAAAATGTTGAAGTGCTTTTTTAAAACTTGTGTGCCAGGTGCTAGCGGATTTGATCTCGACCCCTAAAAGTTCGCTGCCCTGCGTGTGCAACAGATCGATTTCATGGCCCTGATTGTCTCTATAAAAATAGAGATTGGGTGTCAGTCCTTGGTTATACCGTGCCTTTAGAGCCTCAAGTACGACGAGGTTTTCAAACATGTTTCCGATCAGTGGGTCGCGCCCCACTTGGTCGATGCGCTCGATCCCTAGCAGATAGCAGAGCAACCCCGTGTCGGTAAAATAAATCTTCGGGGTCTTGATCACGCGTTTGCCAAAATTTTCAAAGTAGGGCGGTAGACGAAAAATGACAAACGAGGCCTCCAGGATTGATAGCCAGGCCTTGATGGTCATGCCGTCTACACCCACATCGCTCGATAGTGATTGGTAGTTAATGATTTGGCCGACACGGCCTGCCAGCAGTTTCATAAACTTTTCAAAAAGAACCACGTCTTTGAGTTTGATCAGTAGCCTAACATCCCGCTCAACATAGGTTTGAAAGTAGTTTGCGTACGCTGTGTGTGGACGTTGCTGCTGATCGTAGATGCGAGGTAAAAAACCTTGAAAGAGGTATTCACTCGGCGTGTCAAAATCAATCTTGGCTTGGTGTAGTTCTGCGATCGAAAGAGGTAGCAGATGCAACATCCCGGTGCGGCCTGCCAGCGATTGCGTGACGGCCTCGCGCAGTAGTAATTGATGCGAGCCCGTCAGCACAAACTGCCCATTCACCTTGCGTTGATCAACGATTTCTTGCAAATAGCTTAGTAGATGAGGTGCGCGCTGTATTTCATCGAAGATGGTGCGGTCAGAATATTGTCTGAGAAACGCCTTAGGGTCTTCGGTAGCAAATTGGCGGGTTTCAGGGTTCTCTAGGTTCACGTACTGATAATCAGGCAGCACCGCTTTGACCAAGGTGGTCTTGCCGGATTGGCGTGGACCAAGAATGGTGACGATTGGGTATTCATTGAGCTGTATTTGCAGCTCGAGTTGAAGATGTCTCGGGATCATCTTAGTAGTTTAAATCATACTAATTCAGAGTTCAACTCTGGATTAGTATGTTTTTTATAAATAAGAAATTTTGAGTTCAAAGCGAAATTGGGCGACGCTTTGCGATCAAAAGTACAAATATTCGCGATGGTAAGATGAAGACATGCCCCCTAACACCCCCGTTTTACTTCAAGCTGCAGGCCTTTCAAAGCGGGTGTCGCCTGAGCGCTGGCTATTTCGACACTTGAATATATCTGTTGCGCCTGGCGAACAACTCGCACTTCGAGGCGCCTCAGGGGTGGGCAAATCTTCTCTGCTCAACCTGATGGCTGGGCTCGATCTGCCAGATGAGGGGCGTGTGCTCTTAAATGGTCAAAATCTGACTGATATGACCAAGACTGAGCAGTTGGCGTTGCGTCGCGCGACCTTTGGTTTTGTGTTTCAGGCGTTTCATTTAATGCCGCATCTCAATGCCTTACAAAATGTGATGGTGCCGTGTTTGTTGGCGGGCTTAGCCTTCGCGCAGGCCAAAGAGCGTGCTGAGCGTTTACTCGAAGCACTTGAGCTCGCTGGTGTCGCACAATCCTTTCCCTCGGTTTTATCCGGCGGCGAACAGCAACGCGTTGCGTTGGCCCGTGCGCTGGTTCATCGCCCTGAAGTTGTCTTGGCCGATGAGCCAACCGGCAATCTTGATCCTGAAACGGCGCACAAAGCACTAAGCCTTCTGTGTAGCACCTGTCGCGAGCAAGGCGCAGCATTGCTGATGGTGACGCATTCAGCTGAGTCAGCAGCCAGGCTTGATCGCACTTTTGTCTTAACCGGTTGATGCTGTTCTTTTGGCTTCTGACTTCTGCTTTTCGGGCGCAACCGGGCCGTTGGCTCATTGCTGGGCTGACCGTTGCACTAGGCATCGGTTTGGCCGTCGCGATTCATACGGTCAACCGTTCTGCCTTAAGTGAATTCGGTCGCGCGTTGGATACGGTTAATGGGCAGGCTTCAGCGCAACTCGTCTCGACGTCGGGAGACTTCTCAGACGCTTTGCTAGATGCAGTGGTATCCCATCAAAAAGAGTTAGGCATACGCGCAGTAAGCCCTGTGCTTGAACGCGCAACTCAACCCGTGCGGGTGCTTGGTCTGGATATTTTTCAAGCGGGTCGTGTGACCTCTGCGTTGCTTCCGTCGGTTTCTGAAGATCAGCGCCTGCGTGTCTTTGATCAGAATGCGATTTTTTTGTCAGCAACGGCTTTAAAAGAGTTGGCTGTGGCTATAGGGGACGACCTAAACCTCGCGTTTGGCGGTAAAACGCAAACGTTTAAAGTCGCGGGTCTTGTCCCGGGTATCGCGGGGCAAAGCCTGGCGGTGATGGATTTGGGTGTCGCGCAGTGGCGTTTAGGGGGCCTTGGTCAGCTCAGTCGGCTAGATATTCAGCTGGCCGATGGCGCGAGTGAAAAAGACTTGCTCATCGCACTTAAAAAATTAAACCTAGGCCTCACTTTGGTGACTGCGAACGACCGAGACCGCAGAATGTCTAATTTATCGCGTGCCTATCGTGTGAATTTGAGCGTACTCGCTTTGGTCGCGTTATTCACCGGTGCGTTTCTGGTATTCACAACGATTAGCTTTTCTGTGTTGCGCCAGCAATCTGAGCTTGCACTGTTGAGTGTCTTGGGTGCCGGGCGTACGTGGTTATTTGGTTTAGTCTTGACGCAGTCCTTGTTGGTGGCCGCTTTAGGTGGCTTGCTGGGGATTGGTTTAGGACTAGGCTTAGCCTCGGTCTTATTGCGTGTGATGGGTGGCGATCTTGGGGCGGGTTACTTTTCAACGACCGCTCCGCCACTGGATATTGATGTGTCGATGTTGCTCGGGTTTTGGTTGTTGTCGTTGCTCGTTGGCGCCGTAGCAGGATATTTTCCAGCGCGTGCGGCAACAGCAGGTTCGCCCGTGTCTCAGCTGCGTGCGGGCGCGACAGAGCGTACTCTCAAACCAGTTTTGAACGCCCGGCTTGCAGTGGCACTCGCCATCATCAGCCTGGTGTTGACGCTCTTGCCGCCCATAGATGGTTTGCCTATTGCGGCTTATTTGTCGATTGCTTTTTTATTGTTTGCTGGGATCGCGTTGATGCCTTCGCTGGTCATGCAGATCTTTTCCTCGATGGCGCGGTTCATACCGAGCGCAGGCGTACGAACGATGTCACCTTCATTGACCCTTGCCCTGTGGCGTCTTGCGCAAGCGCCTGCAAGTGCTGCAGGGCTGATTGCTGGCGTGGTGGCTGCACTGGCCCTAACGGTGGCGATGGTGGTGATGGTGGCTAGTTTTCGCGACTCTGTCACGCAATGGTTAGATAAAGTCTTGCCTGCGGATCTGTATGCGAATTTGACGCGCAATGATTTAAATGACCCCTCAGGGCAGAATCCGACCTCGCAATCAAGTGACGCCTCAGTGAAGGGATCCATCTCGTCTTTAAATGACGTCTCTGGGCAAGACTCGGTCTCTCTTGCTCGGCTGGCGGCCATACCCGAAATTGCGCGCGTGGAATTTACCTTGCAACAGAAGATTCTGTTTCGCCCTGAACAACCTGAGGTCATGTTAATTGCTCGGCCAGTTCCTTTAAATCGCGCAGCTCAAGTGTTACCTTTGACGGGTAAGTTGTCTCTTCAACCGAACGGGGTCAAGGGTCCGTTACCAGAGGTATTCGTTTCTGAGGCGATGCTGGATTTATATGGATGGAAACCTGGCGAGCTTCATACCTTACCCGTCAAGGCAAGTACCGGTGAGTACCTCTCGGTGTGGGTGGTGGGCGTATTTCGCGATTACGGCCGCCAGCATGGTTCGATTGTCATGGATATCTCAACCTATCAAGCACTCACGCAGGATAAACGTCGTACAGATATTGCTCTATGGTTAGCACCTCACGCAAGTCCAACAGAAGTTCTTGAGCGTCTGCGCACACAGTTTCCTCAATTTAAGACTCTAGAGTTTCGAAGCTCTACCGATTTACGAGCGTTGTCGTTGACGATTTTTGATCGGAGCTTTGCGATGACCTATGCGCTCGAGGTCGCAGCCTTACTTGTCGCCTTGTTTACGGTTGCGGCAGGGTTTGCCGGACAGGCGCTTTTGCGACAAAAAGAATTTGCACTCGTGCAACAACTGGGCCAATCCTCCTCGCAACTTACGCAGTGGATTAGCGTTGAGTCAGGCCTATTGCTCGTGCTTGCGTCCTGTTGGGGGACGGTACTCGGATTGTTGATGAGCCAGGTACTCATCCACCGTGTCAATCCTCAATCTTTTCACTGGACTATGGAGACAAGCCTGCCCGCGGTCGCAATTGTTGTGCTCATCCTTGTCACTGAAGTGTTGGGGATTCTCGCGGCTGTTTGGGCAGCAAAAAGAAACTTGAATTCAGAGCGTCTAGCTCTGTCTTTGCGTGAGGACTGGTGATGCAACGCCGAGCGTGGATGAAACGGTTCTTGTTGATGGCTTCAGCGCCTTCTTTACAGTCGTGGTCTATCGCAGCTTTTTCTGACCCAACAACGATTTCTGCCTTACCCGCGGGGTCGCCATCATCCGCTGGTGCGGCAGCAGAGCACCAAGTTGCAGCTCCTGAAGAGACTCGCGTTGCGGGCCCCACGTACCCAGAAGTTTTCCCAAGAAAACTAGTATTCCCAAAGGATTTTGGTGCACATCCCGACTATCGCACGGAGTGGTGGTACATGACGGGATGGTTAGGTGAGGGTGCAGATAAGCTGGGCTTTCAAGTGACATTTTTTAGAAGTCGGACGCTGCATCCTGAGAGCAATCCAAGCCGGTTTGCACCGCGGCAGTTGCTGTTTGCGCATGCTGCGTTAGCGCTGCCGAGCGAGGGCCAGTTGCTTCACGCTGAGGTGGCGGGTCGAGCAGGTCCGGCTGGTGCTTCATTTGGTACAGCAGATACCGCGCTTGCGCTATCTGGCTGGAGCTTAAAACGTACGACTGATGATCATTACAAGATCGTGATTCCTGCACAGCACTTTACGCTTGAGCTTGATGCCTTTACTTCGTTTGCTCCGGTATTGCGAGGCGAAGGCGGATATTCTTTAAAAGGACCCACTCCCCAATTTTCAAGTTATTACTATAGTCGGCCGCAACTAAAGGTCTCGGCAACGGTGATGGTAAAAAAATCTCCAGATGGCCGTCGTCAATCAGAACAGCCTTTGAGTCTCTCAGGCACAGCCTGGTTTGATCATGAGTGGTCGAGCAGCTTGCTGATGACAGGTGCGGTCGGTTGGGATTGGATCGGTATTAATCTTTTAGATGGCAGTAGTCTGATGGCGTTTCGCATGCGAGACGCAGGAAAAGAGACTTTGTTTAGTGAGTGGGACTGGCGCGACGCAAGCGGCCAAGTCATCGAGCGGCGCCTGGATGTGAGTTGGCGAGCGCAAGGGCAATGGCGTTCACCCCGCTCGCGAATCACTTATCCCGAAGGTTTTCAGTTGCGAATGGGGGCGCGCACGTTGACCCTAAGGCCTTTGATGGCAGATCAAGAAGTGAATGCCCAGGCCAGTACAGGCGGCTTTTATTACGAAGGGGCGGTCGAGCTCACAGAGAATGGCAAGTTGCTTGGCCGAGGTTATCTTGAGCTGACCGGCTACGGTGCACCGGTGGCGTTGTAGTAGTCCTGACAGTACACCCATTTCTTTCAGAATGATTCACGATGCCATCAAAACTCAGCAGTCTCATCGGCTGGTTGCAAGAATATCAAGTGCTCTCGCGCTATCGAAAGCAATGGTTTCTGGCGGCGCTATGTTTGGTCTTGGCGGCGGTTGCAACACTTGCCGTACCGCTTGCTTTTCGTGGATTGGTCGACGCAGGCATCACCAGCGAGGCAAGTAACCTTAAATTTATCTACTTATTAATCTTAGCCATAGTCCTAGCTGTCGTGACGGCTAGTCGGTTTTACATGATGTCCTGGCTCGGTGAGCGTGTCGTCGCTGATATACGTCAGCGTGTCTTTAAAAACGTTTTACGCCAGAGCCCCGTTTATTTCGAAACGCTACAGACCGGCGAGGTGTTGTCCAGGCTCACGAGCGATACGACGGTGATTCAAACCTTGGTGGGTTCAAGCATCTCGATTGCACTTCGCAGCGCGCTGATGTTGCTGGGTGGGATGGCGATGATGCTGGTGACAAGCGTCTGGCTGGCAAGTGTCATGATCGTTCTACTACTTTTGATTGTGCTGCCGCTGTGGGCAATGGGGCGACGCGTCAGAAAAATGTCGCGTGCCAGCCAAGATAAAGTCGCTGATACGAGCGCCATGGCCGGAGAGATTTTAAATGCGGTCACAACTGTTCAAGCGTTTGTGCGAGAAGCGTACGAGCAAAAGCGTTTTGATACTGCCGTAGAAGCAGCTTTTAGCCAGGCTAAAAAACGTATCGCCGTACGGTCTTTACTGACCGCGCTCACGATTACGATGGCCTTTGCCGTGATTGTCTTTGTGTTGTGGATGGGTGCTCGGCAAGTGACTGCGGGAACAATGACAATTGGCGAGCTCACACAGTTTGTTTTGTATGCTGTGTTCATTGCCGGCTCGATTGGTGCCTTATCTGAAACATTTGGAGATGTACAGCGTGCCGCAGGCGCGATGGAGCGCTTGGTAGAGCTGATGCAAGAGCCTTCCTCATTGGCGAATGGCTCACAATCTCACCAGCCGCTCGTGTTGAGCTCTAACGATGCGATCGTGTTGAAAGACGTCACGTTTACGTATCCGTCGCGGCCTGACTTTTTGGCGATGCATCGGGTGTCATTTGTTGTGCCTCAGGGGGCACGCTATGCGCTGGTCGGTACATCAGGCGCCGGTAAAAGCACACTATTTTCGCTGTTGCTGCGCTTTTATCAGCCGAGCTCAGGGCAAATTCAGATTTTTGGTCAAGATGCCAACGACTGGCCGTTGGGTGACTTGCGCAACAGTATCGGTATCGTTTCGCAAGAGCCTGTGATTTTTGCGACGAGTGCGCTCGACAATATCCGTTACGGCAGGCTCGATGCAAGTGCTGAAGAGGTGATCGCTGCAGCCAAGACGGCGCACGCTCATGGTTTTATCTCGGCGCTACCCCAAGGGTACGATAGTTTTTTAGGCGAGCGTGGCGTGCGCCTGTCTGGGGGGCAAAAACAACGGATTTCAATTGCACGTGCCATCTTGAAAAATCCGCCGATTTTGCTGCTCGACGAAGCCACTAGTGCGCTTGATGCAGAGTCTGAGCGCGAAGTGCAACTGGCGCTTGATGCGGTCTTGCCAGGCAGAACCTCACTGACGATTGCCCATCGTCTTTCGACTGTGATGCGGGCAGACCAAATCATCGTACTTGAGGATGGCGCGGTGATTGAACAAGGTACGCATGAGGTCTTGCTTGCGCGAGGTGGACTATATGCAAGGCTGGCTAAACTTCAATTTACCTGAGTGTCGTTTAAAGAATCTAAATCTTGCTCTCAGTTGATCATCAAGTTTCGTTTGAAAAATATAAGTTCTCCTCCTAGACTCTTCCTGGCCGCCGTTTGAAAATGACAAGCCCTTATCCTACTCTTGCCTTCGTAGATATCGAAACGACCGGGGGGCATTTTGAACGAGATCGTATTACTGAAATCGGCATCAAAACGCTCACCAATGATCAAGAGTTTGTGTGGGAAAGCCTCATTAACCCAGAAACGTTTATTCCGTTAAATATCCAAAGACTGACCGGTATCTCGCCACAGATGGTGGCTGGCCAACCGACCTTTGAGGACTTAGCGCTTACGATCAAACAAGAGCTTGAAGATAAAATTTTTGTCGCGCACAATGCGCGCTTTGATTATGGCTTTATCAAGGCTTCTTTCAAAAGAATAGGCATTGATTTCAGACCAAAGGTACTGTGTACCGTTAAGCTTTCTAGGCTGCTGTTTCCTGGGCAAGCTCGCCACAATCTGGATACGATCATCAATGCTCATGGTCTGAACGTGAGCGCAAGGCACAGAGCGTTAGGCGATGCAGATGTATTAGTACAGTTTTGGCGCGTGTGTGAACAGACGGTTGGGCCTGAGCGTTTACTCGCTGCACTGAATCAGTTAATTGGTTCAGCGAGCTTGCCTCCAAACATTGATCAGAGCGCAATCGATGCGATTCCTGACGGGCCCGGGTGTTACATCATGTATGGTGAAAATAAGTCGCCTTTATATATCGGTAAAAGCATTACGTTGCGCACCCGCGTACTTGGGCACTTTCAAGCCGCGCTGACAAGCCGAAAAGAAATGAAACTCTCGTTGCAAGTGCGAGAGGTTGACTGGATTGAAACGAGCGACGAGTTAGGTGCGTTGATTCTTGAAGCGAAACTAATCAAAGAGCGGATGCCCAGCATGAACGTCAAGCTGCGTCGCTCAAAGGATTTGTGCGCCTGGCAGTTGGCGCATGACGCCGCTGGCGTTTTGCGGCCGTCACTTGTGAGTCATCACGAGTTGATTCCGGGGCTTCAAGATAATCTTTATGGCTTGTTCTATAGCAAACGAGAGGCCAACGCGTACTTAGGTGTAGTCTCTAAAAAATATCGACTTTGTGCCGCTTTACTGGGTTTAGAAAAAGTCGAAGAAGGAAAATCCTGCTTTGCTTATCAGGTCAAACAGTGTGCGGGAGCCTGTATTGGCGTGTCCTCTGTTGAGCTACATAACTTGCATGTTCAAACTGCGCTCAATTTTTACAAGGTTCAGGCGTGGCCCTACCAAGGTGCGATCGCGATCAAAGAGGGCGACGAAATGATTGTGCTCAATAACTGGTGTTATTTGGGGACGGCAATCAATGAAGACGAGCTTTACGAACTGGCAGACTCTGAACAGGTTGAGTTTGATTTAGATATTTACAAACTGCTGAAAAAGGCTTTGGCAGGCTCTTTCAAGTATCAGGTGATTCAATTGAATCGAGGTTTATCGCAAATCGAACCCCCGCGAAGCGCGGGATAAAACCAGGGTGGAAAGCAGTTAAGCTAAGGTTTGTAGACGAAATGATGAGCGATCATGCTTATCTTTTTTCATCTTGAATTTAACATTTCATAAGTTAATATTTTTGCAAACACCGTTCTACTAATAAGGTAATTATTTCTTTGAACAATATCGCTGATGACGAATCGCTAGAAAAAATTAATCACAATTTATTGAAATTAATCTGCGTTGCTGCGACTGCAGGCGTTGTGGTTGGAGTCGTTGGTGGAAGCTTTCATTGGTTGTTGGTTCATGGGCAAGAACAATTTGCATATTTAATTTTGCAGTGGAAATTGCACGGGGTTTGGGGGCTTCCTGGATGGCTCATTGTTGCCCCAATCGCCGGCGCAAGCGTTGGGCTCGCTCGATGGTTAATCGTGTTGGCGCCCAGCGCAGCGGGTAGCGGAGTGCAACACGTTGAGGCCGTAATGCGACATCAAGACACCCCTGCTCCTTTACGAGTGCTTCCGATCAAATTTTTTGGAGGCTTGCTGTCAATCATTCCGGGCCTGGCGCTTGGCCGCGAAGGGCCCACGGTACAAATGGCCGCGGTGATTGGCAGCCAGTGTGGTCGCATCTTTGGCCTAAGTCATCAAGACAAGTTTCTGTTGTACACAGCGGTCGCAGGTGCTGGACTGGCGGTAGCATTTAATGCCCCGATCGCGGGCGTCGCGTTTGTGGTCGAAGAGGTGGCCCGCAAGGTTACTACCCGCCAACTGCTGACAACAATTGTTGCAGTCGCGACAAGTGTTTCGGTTTTTCGTGGTTTGTTTGGCAATGCAGTTGCTTTCGAGATCAGTAGTTTTGAGCTTAGTAGCAACGGCAGTACTCTATTGATTTTTGCCCTCTTTGGTATCGTTGCCGGCGTAGCGGGTGTGCTTTACAACAAAAGCATCTTGCTCGCGCTCGAGCTTTTTACCAACGTTGCGCGCACGGTGTCTCCCTTCACCAAGGCCGCAGGTATCGGCGCCGTGATTGGCTTAGTTGGCTATTGGCAACCTTTTTGGGTGGGCGGCGGCGAGTCGCAAATCCATTTCTTAATGACACACGGGCAGAGTTTCAACGCCTTGATCCTGCTTTTATTGGTGCGCTGGATACTTGGGCCGCTTTCGTATTCGCCCGGGTTGCCTGGGGGGCTGTTCGCGCCGTTATTATTGATTGGTGCGACGCTGGGTGGGCTGTGGGCCCTCGCGATGAATTCGCTGCCCGTACTAGCCGGCTGGATTGACGTCAATGCGTTTGTGTTAGTCGGGATGGCTGCTTTTTTTACTGCCGTCGTACGGGCACCGTTTACGGGGGTTATCTTATTGATTGAGATGAGTGCCAATGTTTCGCTTACCCCCGCCTTGATGATTGCTTGTGCAACGTCTGCAGTCACCGCCTCGCTGATGCGCGCAGACCCAATCTATGACTCACTACGTGCTCGGATGCCAAAAATAAAATAATTATTGTCAGTTCGTGACAGAGGGGATACGAACCATCGGGCAGGATATCGCCGGCGACCAAGCGGGAGGGATACCAACTGCTCGTGAGTTCTTACCCTTTGGCAAGTATGAGCGGTAGCATCTTGCGTACATCACCATGTAAAGATGTCAGCGTGCTTTCAAAGGAAAGCTGCGGCATGTTCTCTTGAACTAATCTTGCCACGATTCGAGCTTGCTCAAAGTCGCGCGGCTTTTTAATCGTTTCTCGGGTTGATAGGCCTGAGAGCCAAACTTTATGCAATGCAAAAGCTCGCGGGTCTGGCACCCGCATTGGTACTGGCCAGCCGTCTTCGTCGATCGCAATCGCGTCGAGTTTGGGAGAATTCAACAGCCACTGCAATCCCAGCACCTCGCATGCGACAAGATCAGACTCGGGGAGTTTGCGGCGACCGTGGCCCAAACGACTTACCGTTGCCACGTCGATCTCGATCTCTGAACAGATATTCTGTACCGCGTACCGTTTACCAGCGCATACCGTAGGTGAAGGACGCAGCATGACTCTGAGCAGCACGATAGTTTTCGTAAAGCTGCGAGGTATTGACTTGGTGAAGTCGCTGTTGGTTCGATAATGATTTCAAATTGTTTCCGCCAGAAGCGTTATTTATTTTATTTTGCCGGAAACGTAGGGGTGCGCTTTCGCGGAAGTACAACGGAGATGGACGCCGCAGTTTTGGCTATCTGAGGTTGGAATTGATGGGTACTGCTATTTCGATGAATACTGCTCATCCCCCGTTAATGGGGTAGAGCCTGGAATCGTATATTTCGATGAATTCTGGCGGAGAGGGTGGGATTCGAACCCACGGTGGATTTGCACCCACGCCTGATTTCGAGTCAGGTACATTCGACCACTCTGCCACCTCTCCGGTGCGTGCAATTGGGGGGATCAATCGCGAGTATGGCGGCGTTGCGCCACACCTTGGTCAAGCCCATGAGTTTAGCAGAAACAGCGATTTCTTTGATCGAGGCCTAAAAAGGCGTCTCACGGGGTTTAGGGGTTGTGAATCTGGGCGGTAAGCAAAGTTTAGGCAGCTTTTTCGTGCCATTTGGCCCTGCTGTTAGGCCAGCGTCATCCTTCAAACTGAGCAACGGGCGCATAAGCCGAGGCAAGCCGGTAAACTCAGCGTCACGTCAGTCCCCATTTTTTTTGAGACCATCGCTATGCTTTTTGTACTTTCTCCAGCAAAAAAACTCGATTACGACTCTGCCCTGCCAACTGACCTGCACACCCAACCATTGTTTGTAGATGAAGCTGCACAGCTGATTAAGGTGCTGAAAACGCGATCAGCCGATGACGTCGCGTCATTGATGGATCTGAGTGAAGCCTTGGCGCAGTTAAACGTTGAGCGCTACGCCACCTGGAAAAAAACCTTCACGCAAAAAAATTCACGTCAAGCTGTTTTGGCGTTCAACGGTGACGTATACGAAGGCTTGAACGCAGCCACGCTCAAAGAAAAGGATTTGCAGTGGGCGCAAGAGCATGTCGCGATCTTGAGTGGTCTGTATGGCGTACTGAGGCCGCTTGATTTGATGCAAGCCTACCGACTTGAAATGGGCACTAAGCTTGAAAACCCGAGCGGGCCTAATTTGTATGCGTTTTGGAAAACAACCATCGCCCCCTATTTGAACGAGCGCTTGGCAAAAGATAAGGCCCCCGTTTTGGTCAACCTAGCCTCTGAAGAGTATTTCAAGGCTGTCGACCTTAAAGCCTTGAAGGCGCGCATCGTTCAATGCGTGTTTCAGGATGGCAAAAACGATGTGTACAAGGTGGTGAGTTTTCACGCTAAACGCGCACGTGGCCTGATGGCGCGCTTTGCAATTGAGCAACGCGTCACCAAGCCAGAAGACTTGAAAAAGTTTAATAGTGAGGGCTATGCCTTTACCGCGAGCCTATCGACTGAAGATAAGCTCGTGTTTCGGCGCGCAGGTTAAGCGATGCGTCATAAAGAGGTCCTGGCTTATCCCCGAGTCGCGTTAGTTCTGCAGGGCGGTGGTGCGCTTGGCTCGTATCAGGCTGGTGTGGTTCAGGGCTTATATGAGGTTGGCATTCACCCCAACTGGGTAGCAGGGATTTCAATCGGGGCTTTGAACTGCGCGTTGATGGCTGGTAACGCGCCTAAGGATCGGGTGAGTAAGCTCAAAGAGTTCTGGGAAGCAATTTGTCGGCCGCCCTCACTTGCCGCAAGTGCAATGTCTTCGCTGTTTGACGTGTTTGGTCCTGCCGCACATACGTTACGCTCGTATACGCAACAGCAAACTGAGCGAATGTTTGGTTCTTTCGCGGCGACTCAAGCGATGCTGCAAGGGCAGCCCGGTTTTTTTACGCCACGTCCGCTGGCCCCCGGGGGCGGGAGCCCAGCAACAACTAGCTATTACGATACGACTCCGCTGATTGCTACGTTAGAAAAATTTGCGGATTTTGATCGCATCAATAGTCAAGAAATGCGCGTGTCGATTGGCGCCACAAATGTGAGTACCGGTAACTTTGTGTACTTTGACAATACAGAAATGAAGCTTCACCCCAAACATTTTGTTGCCTCAGGGGCGTTGCCACCTGGTTTTGCAGCCGTTGAAATTGACGGGGAGTTTTATTGGGATGGCGGCTGCGTCTCGAATACACCGCTTGAACAAGTATTGAATGTGAAGCCGCGTGAAGATACTTTGATTTTTCAGGTTGATTTGTGGAGCGCTCGTGGCAAGCTGCCCACTGATATTTTTGAGGTGCTTGAGCGTCAAAAAGACATTCAGTATTCAAGCCGAACGCGTGGCGTGACGAATCAGGTCAATGATATTCAACAGTTGCGGCAACAACTATGGGACGCATTGGCCCGGATTCCCAAAAACGTGAAGGCAAAAGATCCGTGGTTTGATGCGCTCGCTGAAAAAATTTATGGTGCACGCTACAACTGTATTCAGTTGATCTATAAAAATAAACCAAGTGAAGGCCATTACAAAGACTATGAATTCAGTCACGAAACCATGAGCTATCACTGGCAGACCGGTTTATCAGACATGCGGCGAACGCTTGAAAATCCTAACTGTTTAAGCTTGCCACCACCGGGTGAAAATTTTGTGACGTACGATGTACATCGCCATCAGTAGATGCGCTAAGCAAGCGACCTATTCAAGTTGTTGGTCACTTGTTGGTGCGGTCTAAACACACAAGCGCGAGCCAACCGTACACACTCAAGTTGGTAGGACAAGCGCGATTTAAATGAACAAGCGCGACTCAAATGAATCGCGACTATAAGAGAACACCTCTTGTTGAATCACTTCGGGCGGTAAGCCAAACACCGATTGGATAGCATCCGCGTAGACGGCCAGCGCATCGACCGTTACCTTCAAATCACGCCCCTCAAAAAGCTGAGACTTTTTCAGGCCAGGCCACTGGCTCACAATCCCCTTTGCTTTGATGAGTCCGCCTGCCGCTAACACGCATGAGCCCCACCCGTGATCGGTGCCTAGGGTTCCGTTTACGCTGGCCGTTCTACCAAATTCGGTCACTGTGAGTACTAAGCTCTGCGCCCACTTGTCACCAATGCCCTCGCGATATCCCCTGATGGCATCATCAATTTGTTTGAGCTTCGTGGCGTTGACGCCTTCAGCTGCGCCTTGCCCAGCATGCGTATCGAACCCGTTAAAGTCCAAAACACCAACAATTGGCCCGCCGGGTGACTGCATTTTTTGTGCGGCTTCTTTAGCCAGGCTGTAGGCGGTTCTGCGTTGTTGATTCGGTTCGGGTGTGCCGTCGGCAGCGAGTCGTATGTTGTCTGACTCGATTAAGCGCGCAGCATAGGGTTTGAGTTCTGGGACGCTAGCCCAAAGTTGACTGACGAGTTCATAGGTTGCTTTGGGCGGAGCCTGCATCCAGCTCGGATACTGGGTCTCTGACGCGGCGTCGCCACGCAAAATGAGTGGCATGGGGATCGAAATCGCCACGCCGCCCTTAGACCGCGCCGCACGCATCGCCCGACCTAACCAGCCTGACGCCGAGGCATAGGGCTTCATGATGCCGCTTTGCATAACATCTTGTCCCTCGAAGTGCGAGCGCCCCTTATATCCAAAACCTGTGGCATGAATCGCATTCGCTTGCCCAGCAGCCATGAGTTCTGCAAACGTTGGCAAAGCAGGGTGGACACCAAAAAATTGATTGCCAAGCAACAAATTGGAAGGTATCAACTCAAAGCGCAAGGATCCCAGATCAGGATCTGCAACAGGCGGAATCGCTGCAAGTCCGTCCATGCCCCCGCGTAGCATGATGACTAGCATCCGCTTGGTTTGCGCTGGCTGAGCAGAGTTGGCCCACGGCGTGGCACCTACAAGTGTTAGGCTTGCTGAAAACTTAATAAACTCTCTACGTTTCATGGTCTTTAACCCCAGAGCATAGCGGGTGAAGTCAGATACACCGCCCAAAGGCTTCTAAGCGACTGATCGGGCATCCGTCGCGCTTGCTTCAGCGTCTTGAAGATTGTGCTTTGCTCGCCATGCTGTCGAAGCACAACTTCGTTGAGCTGATCGCCTTGACTGACTAGCCTTGGTGCAAACTGAAAGGCGTAGCGAACTCTCCGGTCAAGCATTTCTTTTGAAAGCCAGTCGCGGTCGTAAAGTGACCAACCATTTGGCTGCGGGCAATTGTGAATCGCCTGACCAAGCTCTGATAGCAACTCGTGGAGCTTTTCACCTTTCGCGTCCTTTTGTGGCGGCACAACCGGCAGCGCTGCGCCTGTGACTCGGTAGATGGTCCATAGCCAGGACTCGGGGTTTGAAAATTTACGTAATCCAGTGCCGGCCGAGGCTGCCTCTGCGATGACAGCTTTGTGAACAGTTGGCAGGTGGGCACCTGATTTTTGAAAGATCGCAGTCAAACGGTTGACCAGTTCAGGTGAGGGCGAATCGGTAATAAAGGCTGTAGCTAACTTTGTACTAACGTGGCGGGCGGTTGCTGGATGGTGAGCGAGGTCGTCTATCAATCTGAGTAACTTATCGCGATTAGCATACGCACCGCCATATTGTTGACCCATCACTGTTTGTGTTGAAGGTTCATGCTTGTTGTCATCAAAATAGCTGCCAAAGGGCCCAGTGCCCACTTGATTACGCTGCGGACGTCTCAAACCCCATCCAGTCAAAATCATTGCTGTCGCAATGACGTCGCTTTGAGAGTAACCCGAGGCGGGGCTCAAGGTAAATAATTCAAGTAACTCGCGCCCAAGGTTTTCGTTGAAGGATTCTTTGAGCTTGCCTTTGCTTCTGGCGGGCGAATTGGGTCCAATCGACTTTGCATTATCAAGATACAGAACCATTGCAGGATGCGTCACAGCCTCTTGCAACATCTCGCCAAAGTAGCCTGACATGTGCCCCCTTAGCATGCGCATATAAGGGCCGATCGCTGTGTTGATGTTGTTGACTGCCGGCGAAACCGTAAAGTGATTAGTCCAAAAGTGCCAAAAACGTTCAAACACTGGCGCAGGCCCATTCACTGCCATAGCGCCGCGAGCCAAGATCTCTTTCCAGGGCTCGAGGCGCCAATAAGGGTAAAGAACCCGTTCATACCGAAATTGCTCGGCCTCTGAGGGTGACAAGACTTTGGCTTTTTCGTTACTCAGCAAACGCGCTTGATCGTGTTGAGACAGCGCTTCGGCAACCTCTGCCTGCGTCTGCAGAAGTTTCAAGCCTTCGGGTAGATCCTTAAGCAAATGACCTTGTCGGTCTGCAAAAAACTGAACGTTAGGCCCTTGGTTCATTTGCTCTTGCGCCCAACTGATCACGTCACTTGGTATTGTTTCGTCAGGGGCAAAGCCAAAACCGATTTGCCTAGAAAAGCGCGCTGCTTCAAGGGTATTCACGGCTGACTCCGATCGACCAAATACCGAGAGTAATAAGAGTAATTACGATAGCAGATTGGTCTTTAGAAACGTCAGCCTTCAACCATAAAATCTGTTTCAGTCGATGACTAGCCTGTCGCTGCGCTTGGGTGCCGATCTGCCAGAGACCGGCCACCCTTGGGACTTATCTAAACCGCAGCGATTCAATCATTCACTACCCGAGCTTCTCAGGTATGCGGCACCGTTCAAATCATTGACCAGCCATGACTCACGACAATGGATTGCCCGGTCAGTGCATTGGTCTCAAAGCCTGCAACAAAGGCAACGGTGTTGGCGATGTCGGCAGTCGTTGTAAATTCGCCGTCTACAGTTTCTTGCAAAAACACTTTCTTGATCACGTCTTCTTCACTCATGTTGAACAAGGCGGCTTGCTCGGGAATCTGTTTGTCGACCAAGGGTGTACGAACAAAGCCCGGGCAGATCACGTTGGTACGCACACCGCGTGGGCCACCTTCTTTGGCGATTGCGCGTGCAAGGCCGAGTAATCCATGCTTAGCTGTGATGTAGGCGGATTTCAATTTCGACGCCTGATGTGAATGCACCGACCCCATATAAATGATCGAGCCGCCGCGACCGCTGTCGTACATGTGCTTGATCGCTGCCTTTGTCGTTAAGAAGGCACCATCTACATGGATCGCCATGATTTTTTTCCAATCGGCGTACGGAAACTCTTCGATTGGATGAATGATTTGAATACCGGCATTCGAAACAAGAATGTCGATACTTCCGAACTCTGCGACTGCGAAATTCACGCCAGCATTGACGGCGTCTTCATCGGTGACATCCATCACCACACTGATGGCGCGACCACCTGCCTTAGTGATTTCAGCGACAACCAACTCAGACGCTGCGCGGTTGAGGTCTGCAACAACGACGGCAGCACCCTGGCGGGCTAAGGTAAGTGCGCATTCGCGCCCGATGCCGCTTGCTGCTCCAGTAATTAAGGCGACTTTGTTTTTAACTGACATGTAAAGCTCCTAAAAAATGAATGAAAAATAACTTGGCTAGCTAAGACTGACTCAGATTAGTTGGCGTAACAGCAGAGACCGTTGCACCACGGTTGACCTGTGCCTGATCGTAAATCACTTCAATTTCGGCGTTAATGAGTACGATTGAACGTTGCACTTGCTTCAGTGGGTAGGTCAAAGCCGGAAAGGTTCCGTCCAGTAATGATTTCGGTACGGCTGGAGTAGGGTGCTCGGGCGCAGGTAAGAGTTGGGGGAGTAGTGCGTTCAAAAATTCAATACTCGCTTGAGGGACTGTGGGAGAAGCGAGCAGCACGGTTGTTACCGCCGAAATTTGCGAAGATAACATGTGATTTTGCATCACAATATTGTTGAGCTCGATGACATGCCATTGCCGCGACTTTGGCTCGAGCATCATCCGATAAAACGCCTCAGCGAAGTTGGCCAACGCCACGTGGACATGTTTTCGAGCTAAACGTACATTGAAGTCTTCGCGTTTGAGTTCGAGCTCTGGGGCCTGTTCATGATGGGTTCGTACCTGAGCCAACGAAGCGCGTAGGTATTCTCGATTGGCCGAAATCGCGGCGCGCATCAGGGAGGGCATAAACTGTGCTTCCCACCAGGGCAGTACATAGCTGCAGGCAAACGCGATGACAGAGCCTAAAAAGGTATCAAGCGCACGATCTGCAATGACCGTTGTCGCACTAGGATCAAGAAAATTAAATGCCAGAAGCACGGCATTCGTGTTGAATGTCGAGGCCACGAGGTAATTGATCTGCAGCATGCTGCCACCGATGATCGTCGAGAGCACCATCACAACAAACAACCACGTTTCGTGTTGCGTGGAGTACAAAATACTGAAGGCAAGGCCGCAGCCTAACAGAGTGCCTAGCAGTCGCCAGCCATTGCGCTGGCGCGTCAGCGCAAATCCTGGCTTCATGATGATCAGCACGGTGAGCAAAATCCAATAGCCCTGGCGGGCGAGCGCTGGGATGAATGCTGAGAGCGCTAGGGCGATACCCGCTGCAAGCGTGACACGCAACGCATAGCGGCAAAATGGTGAATCAAGTCGTAAATTGCTCGTAATCAGACGAGGGCGAAATTGCTGGCGTGATAAAAACTGCGTCAACGAGCGATCGATTTTTACCGCGTCGAGCAGTTGCGCATTGGGATCGCGGCGAGTTGCCATAATCATGCGATCAATCACTTTGGCGGTGTTTCGTAAGCGTCGCAAAATCTCAATGCATAACGCATAGAGTTCAGGATCTCGCTGCGCCAAACCTTCGGTTTGCATGTGTTGAATTTCGAACTCAAGCGCGCGTAACTCTGCCTTGACGCTGCTGCGTTGTGTGGCTGTGTTTTCGCGTGCTACGGCGAGTGCGATACGCTCGAGGTCATTCGCCATTTTGTGTAGGGCATCGCGCATGAACAGCAGGGCGTCTGACCCCTCAAGCTTTTGTCGTAAAAAAGCGTAGTCGGTACGTGTTGCAACTAACAGGTCAAGAATTGCGATCATCTCGACGAACAGATTCCAAAGCATGACGCGACTGGAGTCTGTTTGCGCCTGTGTAGTGGCTAATCCGCGTAGCACCATGTCACGCGCGGCCTGATGTTTATCTGTCATATCGGCCTGGCAGACAATTAACTTACGATAGTTTTCATCAAGGTCTCTATCGAGGTCGTACATGTCAGCGCGTCGCGCAATGTAGTCGGCCGTTGCAAACAGTGCGACTGATAAGGCCTGTTCTTTTTCGCGCAATTGCATGGCTCGGCTGACCGAGTAACTGAATAAGGTGTAAAACAGCCCGCCACCTAGAGAAGTCAGCGCATGGAGCCAGACCTCTTGCGTCGAGAGCGAGTGATGCAGCGTGACGGTCATGAGCAACAAACAAGCAAAACCGATTTGACCGCCTTTTTTTCCGTAGACCGCCAGCATTGAAAAGGCAAAGCATTGGCCCATGACCACGCCCCAGATCAGAAAGGGATGAGATGAGGCGAGCCCGGTGAGCGCGACAGTGAGTGTGCTGAGCAGTGTGCCCCCTAGCATCTCGCGTGCACGGTGTTCATGTGGCCCTGGCTGGTCTATGAAGGCCACGCACAGTGCACCAAAGGTTGCAATCAAGCCGGTGGCATACCAGCCAAAGACTCCACCCAAGATCGCGATCGGCAGCAAAATCCCAGCCGCACGCCGTACGCCGCTATAAAAATGGTGGCTAAATAAAAAGCGTTGCAGCGGACCGTAGCTTAAATTCATAGAGGGGTCACTGTTTTTGGGCCGGGTAAACCAAGTTTCGAAGATGGCGCAAGGGGGGCGCTACGTAATGGGTGTTCGTATATGGCGCAGTTGAGTTCACCGAGTAAACGGTTCGAGCGCGGTGCGGTGCAGCAAATGGCAACTGCCTTCACTCTAACGAACCTTAGCCGCAGTGACAACTAACAGTTTGTGAATTGCCCCAAGATTGTCGTTCAAGCCCGTTTTTCGTGAAATCCTAGCCATTTCAAGGGGCTTGAGGGTATTTCAGTTTGCGCTGCGGCGCACAACGGGTTAAAGTAATCGGCTCGCACCTTAAAGCTCACCGCTTTTTTGTGCAATGGCTTTTAGTTTGGGTCACCGCTCAAATGTTCTTGCCATCTAAACTTTTGCTGCTTTCCCTGCCACAAGCTGCGGTTGGCGCTTCCGTTTCGATCCAGTGCACCCCTGTTGGGTGCGTGCATAGCCTGATGGCGAATGCGCAGCAGATTGG
The DNA here is from genome assembly GCA_937952975.1 of uncultured Alcaligenaceae bacterium. Classification (GTDB taxonomy): domain Bacteria; phylum Pseudomonadota; class Gammaproteobacteria; order Burkholderiales; family Burkholderiaceae_B; genus Zwartia. The sequence continues at coordinate 33,513 of CALFXX010000063.1, read as the reverse complement.
CAAGGTATCCGAGTGGCTAGGCTCCGTGAGTCTAAAAGCGTCGGATTATGTTGCTGAATACGTTGCGGTTCAGCATTTCTCTAATAGCGAGGATGCAATCAGATGGGCGATGCCGGTAATGAAAGGAATGAACTCATGGAACTCAATGGCGCAGACATCGTCGTGCGTTGCCTGGCTGACGAAGGCGTAGAACACGTTTTTGGATACCCTGGTGGCGCTGTCTTATACATCTACGACGCAATCTACAAGCAAGACAAATTTCAACACGTTCTGGTGCGCCACGAGCAAGCTGCCGTGCATGCTGCCGATGCGTACTCACGTTCGTCCAATAAAGTAGGTGTGTGTTTAGTCACCAGTGGCCCTGGCGTGACGAACGCCGTCACGGGTATTGCTACCGCCTACATGGACTCGATTCCGATGGTGATCATTAGCGGTCAGGTGCCTACGCACGCGATCGGTGAAGACGCCTTCCAAGAATGCGACACAGTGGGTATCACACGCCCCTGCGTCAAACATAATTTTTTAGTGCGTGATATCAAAGATTTGGCCGACACGATGCGTAAGGCGTTTTATATCGCCCGCACCGGTCGTCCGGGCCCAGTTTTGGTTGATATCCCCAAAGACATCACGTCGGCACATTGCAAGTACACGGCTGCCAAAGGCGAGCCCGTCATGCGTTCGTACGCACCGGTTGTCAAGGGTCACCAAGGTCAGATCAAAAAAGCAGTGCAAATGCTGCTTCAGGCCGAACGTCCAATGATCTACAGCGGTGGCGGTGCGATTTTGTCTGACTCATCGGCCGAACTGTATGACTTTGTGAAGCTAATTGGTGCACCGTGCACCAATACTTTGATGGGATTGGGGGCGTTTCCGTTTTCAGATCAGCAATTTGTCGGTATGCCTGGCATGCATGGCACCTACGAAGCCAACATGTCGATGCAGCACTGCGACGTGTTGATTGCGGTGGGTGCCCGCTTTGATGACCGTGTGATCGGTAACCCAAAGCATTTTTCGCAAAACGCGCGCAAGATCATTCACATTGATATCGATCCGTCTTCGATTTCAAAGCGCGTCAAAGTTGATGTGCCAATTGTGGGTAATATCAAAGACGTCTTGGTGGATTTGATTGCCCAATACAAAACCGCTGCAGCCGAAACGCGTCCTAACACCGAGGCGCTGGCCAAATGGTGGCAGCAGGTACAGGTTTGGCGTGGCAAAGAATGCATGAAGTACGCCGGCTCAACAGAGGTGATCAAGCCCCAGTCGGTCGTGCAAAAGCTTTGGGAAGTTACTGAAGGCGATGCATACGTGACCTCTGATGTGGGGCAGCATCAAATGTGGGCTGCGCAGTATTACGGTTTTAACAAGCCACGTCGTTGGATTAACTCAGGTGGCTTAGGCACAATGGGCGTAGGCTTGCCCTATGCAATGGGTGTGCAAATGGCCAATCCAGGCGCAACGGTTGCGTGTATCACCGGTGAAGGCTCTATTCAAATGAATATCCAAGAGCTGTCAACCTGCCGCCAATACCATTTGACTCCTAAGATCCTGTGCCTGAATAACCGTTATTTAGGTATGGTTCGGCAATGGCAGCAAATTGACTACTCGTCGCGTTATGCCGAGTCGTACATGGATGCGTTGCCCGATTTCGTCAAGCTTGCCGAGGCCTATGGTCACGTCGGTATGCGAATCGAAAAACCTTCGGACGTTGATGGCGCCATGCGTGAAGCGTTCAAACTAAAAGATCGCCTGGTCTTCATGGACTTCATCACAGATCGCGAAGAAAACGTTTGGCCGATGGTCAAAGCGGGCAAAGGTCTCACCGAGATGTTGCTCGGCTCTGAAGATCTTTAAGGAGACCACCATGAAACACGTTATCTCTGTTCTGATGGAAAACGCACCTGGCGCCTTATCGCGCGTGGTGGGTCTCTTCTCTGCTCGTGGTTACAACATCGAAACCCTCACTGTTGCGCCTACTGAAGACGCGACGTTGTCACGTCTGACGCTGGTCACGATGGGTTCTGATGACGTGATCGAGCAAATTACCAAGCACCTGAATCGGCTCGTCGATGTGATCAAGGTCGTTGATCTCACCGAAGGCCCGCATATCGAACGCGAATTGATGCTGATCAAGGTGCGGGCGGTGGGTAAAGAGCGCGAAGAAATGAAACGGATGGCGGATATTTTTCGCGGCCGTATCATTGATGTCACCGACAAGGCTTACACCATTGAACTCACGGGCAACCAAGAGAAGGTGCAGGCGTTTATCGATGCGTTGGATCGCAGCGCGATTCTTGAAACGGTTCGTACCGGCGTTTCAGGGATTGGTCGTGGAGAGCGCATCCTCAAGCTTTAATCGGTGTTTGTCTCGCGTTCAAGCGAAGCCGATTTGTTTTTCTGATTATTTGCATTCAACTTAAAAAATCTGGAGCCCAGAATGAAGGTTTACTACGATAAAGATTGTGATTTGTCCCTGATCAAAGGCAAGACGGTTGCCATTATTGGTTACGGCTCGCAGGGTCATGCCCACGCTTTGAACCTGCATGAGTCGGGTGTCAAGGTTGTGGTTGGTTTGCGTAAAGATGGCGCCTCTTGGGTCAAAGCGGCAAACGCTGGCCTTAAGGTCGCTGAAGTCGCTGACGCAGTTAAAGCAGCTGACTTGGTCATGATGCTGTTGCCTGACGAAAACATCGGTCAGGTCTATCGTGAAAGCGTTCACGGCAACATCAAGGCTGGCGCTGCCCTAGCGTTTGCTCACGGCTTTAACGTTCATTACGGTCAGGTCGTTCCACGCGCCGATATCGACGTGGTCATGATTGCACCTAAAGCACCAGGCCACACTGTGCGTGGTACCTACTCACAGGGCGGCGGCGTACCATCATTGGTCGCAGTGCATCAAGACAAATCTGGTTCGGCACGCGATGTCGCACTCTCTTACGCTTGCGCAATCGGTAGCGGTCGCGCCGGTGTCATCGAGACAAACTTCCGCGAAGAGACTGAAACCGACTTGTTCGGCGAACAGGCTGTCTTGTGCGGCGGTACTGTTGAACTCATCAAGGCAGGTTTTGATACCTTGGTTGAAGCCGGCTACGCACCTGAAATGGCTTACTTCGAGTGCTTGCACGAGTTGAAATTGATTGTCGACTTGATTTATGAAGGCGGTATCGCCAACATGAACTACTCAATCTCTAACAACGCCGAATTCGGTGAGTACGAGACGGGTCCTAAGATTGTTACTGAGGCAACACGCGACGCCATGCGTTTGGCGCTCAAAGACATTCAGACCGGCGAGTACGCCAAACGCTTCATTCTCGAAAACGCAGCGGGTGCTCCTGCGCTGATTTCGCGTCGCCGCATTAACGCTGAATCGCAGATCGAAGTCGTTGGCGCTAAATTGCGCGCAATGATGCCCTGGATCGCAGCAAACAAACTGGTCGACAAGAGCAAGAACTAAAACTCTTTTCAGTCAGTTTTTGAATCACGCCCTTCGGGGCGTGTTTTTTTGGGTTAACCTTTCGGCATGATGAATACACCACACTACCCCCACCCCATAATTGCCCGCGAGGGTTGGCCTTTTTTAGCTGGCTCGATACTCATCGCTGTGCTTGTCAGCTTTTGGTCGCTTGGTTGGTCGATCTTTTTTTGGGTGATTGCAGCCTTTGTGTTGCAGTTTTTTCGTGATCCCGCCCGTTCGGGTTCAATTGAGCCTTTGGCTGTATTGTCGCCCGCCGATGGACGCATTGTGGTGGTCGAAGAAACTTTGGATCCTTACGGTGAACGTCAGGCTCTTAAGATTAGCGTGTTCATGAACGTATTTAACGTTCACAGTAATCGCAGCCCGGTTGATGGCGAAGTTCTTAAAACGCAATACTTCGCGGGCAAGTTTTTTAACGCGGCGCTTGATAAAGCCTCTCTTGAAAACGAGCGCAATGCCATGGTGTTGCGCACTTCAGCGGGTCACCTAGTGACGGCAGTTCAAGTCGCCGGCTTGGTCGCTAAGCGCATTCTTTGCTACACCAAGGCAGGCAACATCTTGGCTCGCGGGCAGCGCTATGGATTCATTCGTTTTGGTTCACGTGTCGATGTGTACTTACCGCTGGGGTCGCGCGCCCGAGTAGCAATTGGTGATAAGGTGAGTGCAACGAGTACGGTTCTGGCTGACTTGCCTGCGCCAACCATCTGAGGCTCAAAATGCCTAATAATCCTTTGCGTGATCCCGACCTTCGTCATCGCAGTATTTATTTGCTGCCAAATGCCTTTACTACCGCAGCGCTCTTCGCAGGGTTTTATGCGGTTGTACAGGCGATGAATGGTCGTTTTGAAATGGCAGCCATTGCAATTTTCGTTGCGATGGTGCTTGACGGTATGGATGGCAGGGTAGCGAGGCTCACGAATACGACTTCCGCTTTTGGCGAGCAATACGATTCACTGTCTGACATGACCTCGTTTGGTGTCGCGCCGGCGTTAGTGATGTACGAATGGATGCTTCAAGACTTAGGGCGCTGGGGATGGTTAGCCGCTTTTGTCTATGTGTGCGGTGCTGCGTTGCGCTTGGCGCGATTCAATACCAACATTGCCGTGGTAGATAAACGTTTTTTTCAAGGTCTGCCTAGTCCAGCGGCAGGTGCTTTGATTGCTGGCTTTGTCTGGTTGGTTGTCGACAATCGCCTGCAAGTGCCACACGAGTTTTTGGCCTGGACCGCCTTTGCGATTACGATCTACTGCGGCATTGCAATGGTGTCTAACTTGCCGTTCTACAGCGGTAAGGCGTTTGCGTTGGGTCGCAGCGTACCCTTTTGGGTGATTTTGGTCTTTGTCGCGGGTTTCGTGTTTATTTCAAGCAACCCGCCCGTGATTCTCTTTGGCTTGTTTATTGTTTACGGGTTGTCGGGTTGGGGAGTCTGGTTGTGGCGCTGGCGCCGCTTGTCTAAACAGGTGGCGATGCGTAGCGGGGGCGAGTAGACAACTGCCGTCGGCACTGGCCTGTCGCTGAAACACTTGCATTCAGGCAAGGTGACGACGGTTTAGGCTCACGCCATTGTTGTGCTAGCGGTCATTGAGCATGAACATTGGATCTGGCCCTGGATGGTGACGATTCGCAAGATTACCCTCGGGCCCCATGTAGACGTACATCATCGAGTGCCAGGCTGAAAACTGCATATAGCGATAGGCCCAGACTTTTTCGTTGCCTTGAGCGATACCCTGAATATTGGCAGGCGGGCCAAATTCACAACGTACGCGCTCGTCAGACCACGTTCCGCTAGATAACACATCAAAATGTGCGTCTGTCAGCACTTGTGTGAACGTCCCGATCGTGTTGTCTGTTGAGGTATTGGTGGCCCAAGAGTAGTGCCCCCAGGGCTGTTGAGACCAGACCATGCGCTCAGTGCCGTCTTGGTTGCGACACACAGTGGTTGGTTTGCCAAATTGCTTAATCACGTCGGCCACCGGGGTGCCCGGCTTGCTGGATTGCAGTTGAGCACAGCCACTCAGTGCAAGCGCCAATACGATTGTTGAAAAAGTTTGCGCACGCATGATAATCCTAAGTTTAAATGAGTTAAAGCGCCATTGGTCCGCTTGCAAAGCTTTGTAAATGCAACGAATGTCTGCAACGAATGTCGCCAAAGGCTTACCTTATTGTGCCACTGCCGCCAATCAAAAGAAGCATACCCCTATCCGACATGTTCGAGCGGTCTTTACACACATTCGCCCCGAAGCTGTCGTCGGTTGGGCTAATAGGCTATACTCTTAAGACTTTGCAGTGGGTTTTGAGCATTTGAACTTTTGTTTTAATGCAAAAAATTTGCCAGTAAAGTCCGTTCTTTTAATCACGTTAAAGCACCTCGGCTTTAACGCTTGTCTATTTGAGGCTTAAAAATGTCTGTTGCTGATATTAAAAAATCCGACATCGTCGCGCAGTATCAACGTGCACAAGGCGATACCGGTTCTCCTGAAGTTCAAGTGGCTCTGCTGACAGCTCGTATCAACGAACTGACAGGCCATTTCAAAGCACATATCAAAGATCATCACTCACGTCGCGGCCTTCTGCGTATGGTTAGCCGTCGCCGTAAGCTGCTCGATTATCTCAAGGGCCGCAACCCAGATTCATATCGCTCGCTGATCGAAAAACTCGGTCTGCGTAAGTGATCAAAATCCATGGGGCAGTCTCCCCGTGAAGCAACCGTGGTCGCTGCGGCATTTTTGCCGCACTGCCCACGGTTTTTCATTTGTAAGGAATAAATGTCATGTTCAATAAAGTGACCAAATCTTTTCAGTATGGCCAACACACCGTTGTGCTTGAAACTGGCGAAATTGCGCGCCAGTCTTCAGGTGCAGTGTTAGTCACTGTCGAAGACACTGTCGTACTCGCAACTGTTGTTGCAAAAAAAGATGCTAAGTCGGGCCAGGATTTTTTCCCCCTGACAGTGGATTACATCGAAAAAACGTATGCTGCAGGCAAAATCCCCGGCGGTTTTTTCAAGCGTGAAGGCAAGCCTTCTGAGAAAGAAACACTGACCTCGCGCCTGATTGATCGTCCGCTGCGTCCGCTGTTTCCTGAAGGTTTCTACAACGAAGTTCAAGTCATCATTCACGTGCTGTCTTGCAACCCTGAAATCGATCCTGATATTCCAGCCATGATTGGCGCTTCTGCTGCGTTGGCAATTTCAGGTATCCCGTTTAACGGTCCAATTGGCGCCGCACGCGTGGGTTACATCGATGGTCAGTACCTGGTGAACCCAACAGCCTCGCAGCTCAAAACCTCGCAAATGGATTTGATCGTTGCCGGCACCGAAGCCGCAGTGTTGATGGTTGAATCTGAAGCGCAACAGCTCTCAGAAGAAATCATGTTGGGTGGCGTCGTGTTTGGTCATACCCAAATGCAAGCAGTGATTGGCGCCATTCACGAGCTCGTGCGTGAAGCGGGCAAGCCTGACTGGGATTGGAAACCTGCTGCTAAAAACGAAGCGTTGATTGCAACCGTCACGGCTGCTGCACAAGGTCCGTTAAACGCAGCTTACCAAACTCGTCAAAAGCAAGAGCGCACAACTCAGTTGCGTCAGGTGTACGCTGATGTGCATGCCAAGCTTGCTGAAGAAGCGACTGCGCAAGGCACACCCAAGCCTGATGGCGTGGTCGTTGACAACATCTTGTTCGATCTTGAAGCCCGTATCGTGCGCAGCCAGATTCTGTCGGGCGAGCCACGTATCGATGGTCGCGACACACGCACTGTTCGCCCCATAAGTATCCGTATGGGCGTACTGCCACGTGTACACGGTAGCGCCCTGTTTACTCGTGGTGAAACCCAAGCGCTTGTGATCGCAACCTTGGGCACCAAGCAAAACGAACAAGTGATCGACGCCCTGATGGGCGAGTATCGCGATCGTTTTCTGATGCACTACAACATGCCTCCGTTTGCCACTGGCGAAACCGGTCGTGTGGGTACACCAAAGCGTCGCGAGATCGGTCATGGTCGTTTGGCTAAACGTTCGCTCGTGCCTTTGCTGCCTAATGCTGCTGACTTCCAGTACACCATTCGTTTGGTCTCTGAAATCACCGAGTCAAATGGCTCGTCGTCAATGGCTTCAGTCTGCGGCGGTTCACTGGCTATGTTAGACGCTGGCGTGCCAGTTAAAGACTTGGTTGCTGGTGTTGCAATGGGTTTGATTCTTGATGCGGGCAAATTTGCTGTGCTGACGGATATCTTGGGTGATGAAGATCATCTGGGCGATATGGATTTCAAAGTGGCTGGTACCGAACAAGGTATTACTGCTTTGCAAATGGATATCAAAATTCAAGGTATTACCAAAGAAATCATGCAGGTCGCACTGGCGCAAGCCCGTGACGGTCGTTTGCATATTCTGGCAAAAATGCGCGAAGCGACTCAAGGTGCACGCACCGAACTGTCAGCTTTTGCACCACGCATGCTCACGATGAAAATCAATCCTGAAAAGATTCGTGATGTGATCGGTAAGGGCGGCGCGACGATTCGCGCGTTGACCGAAGAAACCGGTTGCCAGATCGATATTTCAGATGACGGCACCATCGTTGTCTCGAGTGCCGATCTTGATCGTGCTCATGAAGCACAGCGTCGTATCTCTGAACTCACTGCAGAAGTTGAAGTGGGTCAGGTTTACGAAGGCAGCGTGTTGCGTCTGTTAGATTTTGGCGCCATTGTTCAGGTCTTGCCTGGCCGCGATGGTTTGCTGCACATCTCTGAGATCGCCAACTACCGCATTGCTAACATCAACGACGTACTCAAAGTGGGTCAGCCTCTGCGCGTAAAAGTGATCGAGGCCGATGACAAAGGTCGTCTGCGTCTGTCAGTCAAGGCTATTGGTGGCATTGAGCAACAAACCGAAGGCGCTGCACCTGCAGCAACTGAGGCCCCTGCTGCTGCCCCAGAAGCACCGGCTGCACCACAGGCCTAAGTCGTTAGAGTCGCAGCATAAAAAACCCCCGCTTGCACCTCGGTGCTAGCGGGGGTTTTTCTTTTGAGAGCACTGTCAGAGCAAATCATTCGCGTTGACGAGTCGCGTTACTCGTATTCACTGCTGGCTTTTTTCAAGTGATCTCAAGATTTCGGATCAATACTCGCGCTCTGCTGCACGAGTCGTTCGTAGCAGCCTGCAAGTCGAAACAAACGATCGCGTTTGAGCATCGCCACAACAGGTTCAGGTTGACGCCTGCCCGTTGCAAAAAGGTCTTCAATTGTGGCGTCAATCTGGCGTTGCAATATAGGTGACTGAGTCGTCCACCACTGCGATAGCAAGCGATCGGGGTCGGTCAGACCAAGTTGTTGCTTGCGTAGTTCAGAGCGGCTAAAGTCTTTGAGGTTCCAGGTCAATACGCTGATCGGCTGCGCGACCTGTTTGGCAACGCCGGCGATACCAGCCGCGGCCACGTGCTTATCTTTACGATCGGTGTGCCTAAGGGTTGCCTCAAACTCGGTGACATCGCCCATGTTTGAGCATGGAAATTGCTCTTGCATCAGCTGCCATTCATTTTTTAAAAGCTCTGGCTCAATCGGCCACAGGCGAGCTGCATTACGTTGCCATTCTTGGCCGATCTTGTCTGTCCAAAGCGGCATCAAGAGGCCAGCGTGCGCTAGATTCAAAAGCAGCGGCCGCAGCAGGCCAGACATCAAAATACAGGCGTCTAGGACTAAGGCTGGTGCTTGAGTTGGTGTCGAGGGCATCCTACTATTTTAAAGCGAGCAACGCTGCACGCGCGATGGCAGCCGCATCCACACCAAAATATTCGCGCAGGGCAGCACGGGTATCACTACGGCCAAAGCCGTCTGTGCCTAGCGTTAAATAGCGACGATCAGCGGGCAGGTAAGCGCGTACAGATTCAGGTAAGGCATGCACATAGTCTGTCGCCGCAATGATCGGGCCTTGGCTTGAGCCTAACTGCGTGTAGATAAAGGGTACCTCTTGGTTGTCCGACCCGGCTAAGCGAGCCTCTTGGCAGGCTAGGCCGTCACGCGCCAGTTCGCTCCAGCTGGTGACGCTGTAGACATAAGCAGTCACGCCTTGAGCAGCGAGTTGCTGCGCTGCTTTAATTACTTCGGTCAGGATCGCGCCCGAGCCTAAGAGCGTGACGGCTGGGACCGGAGTATTGCCCGACTGCGCGCGATATGTTTCAAACAAGTAACACCCGCGTATGACTTGCTCGTGCACGCCGTTGGGCAAGCTGGGTTGTGCATAATTTTCATTCATCAGCGTGATGTAATAAAACACGTCGCGTTGCTCGATCATCATGTCTTGAATGCCTTGATGAACGATCACGGCCATCTCGCCAGCAAACGCTGGATCGTAGGCTTTGCAGTTGGGGATGGTGGCTGCATGAAGATGGCTAGAGCCGTCTTGGTGTTGCAAGCCTTCGCCACCGAGTGTGGTGCGACCCGAGGTTGCCCCCAACAAAAAGCCGCGTGGGCGTTGGTCGGCAGCCGCCCAGATCTGATCCCCAACACGTTGAAAGCCAAACATCGAGTAATAAATATAAAAAGGCAACATCGCGAGGCCGTGCACGCTGTAGCTTGTCGCCGCGGCCGTCCAACTGGCGATCGCACCGGCTTCTGAGATGCCTTCTTCAAGGATTTGACCGTCAAGCGCTTCGCGGTAGCTGAGCACTGAGCCAATGTCTTCAGGCGCGTAGCGTTGGCCCACACTTGAATAAATACCCACTTGCTTGAACAAGTTAGCCATGCCAAAGGTGCGGGCTTCATCAGCCACGATTGGCACAATGCGCGGACCTAAAGCGGAATCCTTAAGAAGGTTACCCAGCATGCGCACGAAGGCCATGGTGGTACTCATCTCTTTACCTTCGGCGTTTAGTGCAAAGCCACTGTATTGCTCGAGCGTAGGCACCGGCACAACGTCGCATACCGTGTCGCGCTTGGGTAAATAGCCGCCTAAGCTTGCACGATGGCTTTGCAAATATTGCATCTCGGCGCTGTCTGGGGCTGGTTTGTAAAAGGTCAGTGAGGTAGCCTCTTGGTCAGACAGGGGCAGATTAAAGCGATTGCGAAACTCAAGCAGATCAGTCTCGTCAAATTTTTTCTGGCTATGCGTGGTCATCTTGCCCTGACCAGCGCTGCCCATCCCGTAGCCTTTTTTGGTATGCGCCAAAATGACGGTGGGCTGGCCGACGTGCTGAGCGGCCGAAGCGTATGCAGCATGGATCTTGACTAAGTCGTGTCCGCCGCGCTTTAAGCGATCAATCTGATCATCGGTCATGCCCTGCGCAAGCTTGGCAAGCTCTTCATTTTGACCAAAAAAAGTATCGCGATTAAAACGACCGTCTTTCGCCGCGAAGGTTTGCATTTGTCCATCAACCGTGTTGGCAAAGGCTCGGGCTAATGCGCCCGTCACATCCCGCGCAAACAGACCGTCCCAGTCACTCCCCCAAACGAGTTTGATCACGTTCCAGCCAGCACCCGTGAAAAGCTTTTCGAGTTCGTCAATGATGCGACCATTGCCGCGAACAGGACCGTCTAAGCGTTGCAAGTTGCAATTGACGACCCAGACAAGATTATCTAAACCTTCGCGGGCAGCCAAGGTTAAGGCGCTCATGGATTCGGGTTCGTCCATTTCGCCATCGCCAAACACACCCCAAACTTTACGGGCCGAGCAATCAAGCAGATTGCGATGGCTGAGGTAGCGCATGAAGCGTGCGTGATAGATTGAACTGATCGGCCCAATGCCCATTGAGCCTGTTGGAAATTGCCAGAACTCAGGCATGAGCCAAGGGTGTGGATAGCTTGACAGCCCCACTGCACCGTTTTCAGACGCGCGGATTTCTTGACGATAGTTCAGCAAATCTTGTTCGCTTAAACGGCCCTCAAGATAGGCGCGTGCATAGACGCCGGGCGCGCTGTGAGGTTGAAAAAACACCAGATCGCCGCGATGCTGACCGGGGCCCGTGCCTTGTCGTGCCGCAAAAAAGTGGTTGAAGCCGGTTTCGAACAAATCTGCCGCGCTGGCATAGCTCGCAATGTGGCCGCCAAGCTCGCCATAGGCTTGATTCGCGCGTACGACCATGGCGAGTGCGTTCCAGCGCATGATCGAGGCCAGGCGCTCTTCAACGGCCAAGTCACCCGGAAACACCGGCTGTTGATCAACTGAAATCGTATTGACATAGGGTGTACTGAGTTCTGGTCGCCAGCCGATTTTTGCGGTGTGTGCGGTGCGAACAAGCTCATCCAATAAAAAACGAGCTCGCTCTGGGCCTTCGGCAGCCAGCACGGCCAAAAAGGCTTCGCGCCACTCGCTGGTTTCTTGTGTGTCGGTGTCTGTCGTTATGAGCAGGGCGGTCAGACGGGGGTCGATTGAGGCGTTCATGGGCGGTTTAGGCCTTCTAGGAATCGTGAGTAGAGAATTTGAACATTCTAGAGAAAACTATGCAGCATGAGCTGCTTTAAATATGTATTAAATTTACCTTTTAAAGCATAAAATGCTTTAAATTATTAATATATAAATATAAAAAACTGTTAATTTATGCTAATGAAGCTAGACGCAACTGATCTAAAAATTCTTCAAGAGTTACAGCTCGACGGAGCACTCTCAAATATCGAGTTAGCAAAGCGGGTGCACTTAAGCCCTTCGCCCTGTTTGGCGCGCGTGCGTGCCCTTGAAAGTGCAGGTGTCATTGACCGTTATGTTGCTTTGGCCAGCGCGGCGGCGCTCGGCCTCGGGTTGAATGTGTTCATTAGCATCAGCTTAACCAGCCAAAGCAAAGAGTCATTGGCGCACTTTGAGCGGCGTATTTGTGAACACGACGAGGTGATGGAATGCTATCTGATGACGGGGGATAGTGATTACCTGATACGCGTTGCTGTCGCAGACATCGGAGCGCTCGAAAAATTTATTCTTGAACAACTCACGCCGATTCCGGGTATTGAAAAAATTCGCTCAAGTTTTGCTTTAAAACAAGTGCGTTATAAAACAGCGTTACCGTTGCCGGGCGTGACACGCTGAGCCAGGCATCAGAAGCATTCCTACGCGTCTGATGTGACAGCGAGTTTGTTAAAGTAAGATTAACGGGCAGAACAGTTCAACTTCATTCACTACACAAGACAAAAAGGTCGAGACATGACGAGTAAAGCAGCTCCAAACGACAGCCAGACACACCCCTGGCAAGACGATATTTTTAATGTTCTAAAAAAAGGCGGCATTAAACAAGTCTCTTACGTACCCGACGCAGGTCATGCGCACGTGATTCGCCGTGTGCACGCTGATCCTGACATGCGTGGCATTGTCTTGACGACCGAAGAAGAGGGTGTTGCGATTGCCGCCGGCGCTTGGTTGGGCGGTGACCGCCATGCGTTGCTGATGCAAAGTAGCGGCGTCGGTAATTGCATCAACATGATGTCGTTGCTTGATAGCTGCCGGTTTCCGTTTTTGAGTCTCGTCACCATGCGCGGCGAGTATGCCGAGTTCAATCCCTGGCAGGGCCCCATGAGTCGAGCGACTCAGGGTGTGATGGAGCTTATGGGAATCACGGTCTATCGTGTCAGCAAGGCTGACGAAGTTGAAGATGTTGTGAGCGCAGCGTTGGACTCAGTATTTCAAGCGGGTGACCGTGTTGCCATTTTGTTATCGCAAAGCTTGATTGGTCGCAAAAAATGGGTGCGTGATTAAGCACGAGCCGACCACATCACTTTCAACACGCTAACTTTTAAAGACAGGAAACATCATGAGCAATATTCCAGCTTTTTCTGGCACGATCGAGCGCCGTGCTTTTGTGAAAGACCTTTTAGCCCTGTGCCCCGAGGCCTTAGTTGTCCCTGGCCTGGGTTCGTCAAACTACGACGTCTTTGCAGCAGGTGATCGGGATGAAAACTTCTACATGTGGGGTGCCATGGGTGGCGCGGCTTTGATTGGTCTTGGCCTTGCTTTGGCACAGCCAAACAAATCGGTGCTGGTGATCACGGGTGACGGCGAGCAGTTGATGGGGATCGGAGGCCTGGCAACGATTAACGCTCAGCAGCCAAAAAATCTCACAATCGTCGTGCTTGATAACGGTCACTTTGGTGAAACGGGTATGCAGCATAGTCACAGCAGCCTCGGTACCGATCTGACGGCAGTCGCGAAAGGTTGCGGCATTGCTAATTCGTTCAAAGTCAAAGACGCCAGCGATGTCAAAACTATTGCGCAGAATGTCGTGGCGCGCTCAGGCGTATCGTTTGCGCAGGTGTATGTCAAAGCCGACGATGTACCACGCGCCTTTCCGTCTCGCGATGGGGTGTATATCAAGAATCGTTTCCGTCAGACGCTTGGCTTAGCGCCGCTTTAAAGCGTTTAAGGCGAGGGCATTGACGTCAGACATCTGATTAATTGAATGATCAACGTGTCGCGTCGATGCCCTTTGTCAGATCGCCGGTAGTGAAACAGTATTTGGTCATCATCCCCTGTTCTTTTTTACGACTGAGTGCCAAGACAAATGAATAATATTTTCAAAAAATGGTTAGCCGCCGGTTTGTTCTCGGTGTTGGGGGCGTTTCCGGTTGCGAGTTCAGCCGCTTGGCCCGATGACCAAGCGATTGAGTTAATTGTTGGCTTCGCACCTGGCGGTGGCACCGACTTGATGGCGCGTGCTTTAGTGCCATTTCTTGAAAAAAAACTCGGTGGTAAGGCTCGTATCGTAGTCGTCAATAAGCCTGGTGCAGGCGGCGAAATATCGTCAGCGTATATCGCCCGCTCTAAACCTGACGGGTATACGGTTGGCTTTATCAACGTGCCTGGCTTTGTCTTTATCCCGATGTATAAGCAGTCGGCCTATCAAACCAGTGATTTAAAAATCATTGCCCGTGTGGTCGATGACCCATCCGTGTTGGTGATGCACAAAAAATCAAAATATAGAACCTTTCCAGAATTACTTGCTGCACTTAAAAAAGATCCAGGCTCACTTTCGTTTGCCACCAGTGGACGGGGCACCAGCGGCCATCAATCTTTGTTAAAAATTGAGCAGGCGGCAGGTGTAAAAGGCACAGACATTGCTTTTAAAGGTGCCGGAGATTATAAAAGTGCTGTGATGGGCGGCCACGTTGATTACGCCTTTTCAAGTATTGGCGAGTTCTTGGCAGGTTATGGCGACCCTGAGGTGGCAGTGGGCATGCTTGTGCTCAATCCAACCCGCGTACCTGTGATTAAAGACGTGCCGTCGATCAAAGAGTTTGGTTTTGATTTGAGGGTGAGTTCAGAGCGTGGCATCGCAGGCCCCAAGGCACTGCCTCAAGAGATTGCTGACCGCCTGCAGCAGGCGATTCAAGACACGCTCGCAGATCCCGAGTTTTTGAAAACAATTAAGAACGATGCCCCGCTTGTCGCCTTTATGCCCGGCGCTGAATGGACGAACTCACTTGCTCGCATGCCTGAAGAACTCAAAGCGTTTGTCAGCCAAATGAAAGAGTAAAGATGCCTACGATATCTGTCTTGAAAATTCGTGCTTCGTTCGCTACTCTGTTGCTGTGTTGTGCTTCAGGTGTGTGGGCTCAATATCCTGACAAGGCCATTCGTTTCGTGGTGCCGTTTGCGCCGGGTGGCACGTCTGAAATCGTCGCGCGTTCTGTGGCAAGCAGCCTGACGGCCCAATTGGGTCAGTCGGTATACGTTGAAAATAAACCCGGTGCCGCTGGGAATATTGCGATGGCCGAGGTCAAGCGTGCAGCGCCTGATGGCTACACACTGATTCTTGGACATGTGGGGACGCTTGCTGTAAACCCTGCGCTCTTCGGTGCGAAGTTGCCCTACGATCCAGTCAAAGACTTTGTTGCGATTTCTTTGATCGCAAAGGTTCCGAACGTGATCGCAGTGAGCCAGCGTTCGGGGTTTAAAACCCTGGCTGAGTTTGTTGCGGCCGCCAAAGCTAAACCTGGCTCAATCAATTACGGTTCAGCGGGCAATGGCAGTGCTGGGCATCTGGCGATGGAATACTTTGCGGCTGAGGCTGGCATTGAATTGGTGCATGTTCCTTACAAGGGCTCGGGTCCAATGTTGACTGATTTGATTGGTGGTCAAACCCAAGCAACCTTTAATGGCTTACCCTCACTTGTAGCGCAGATTAAAGGCGGGGCACTCATGCCTTTGGCCGTTGGCTCAAGCGCACGGGCCTCTTCATTACCTGAGGTGCCGACTATCGCTGAAAGCGGTTACCCAGGCTTTGAAACCTCGCAGTGGTACGGCTTGATGGCGCCAGCGGGTACGCCAACTGAGATTGTCAGTCGCTTGCAAACTGAGGTTGTGCTTGCACTGAAGTCGCCCGAGGGCACCAAACGCATGCGCGACGATGGTGCCCTGTTGATTGGCGATACCCCACAAGAATTTGCTAGCTTTATCGCTCAAGAGCGCGCCCGCTGGGGCGAGGTTGTAAAAAAAGCAAAAATTAACGTTGATTAGGGCGAACCCGCTAGCGTAAATACCCTGTTGCAGTGCAAAATAGGGGCGTGGGTTATTACTCTTCAATCTCCCAAGCGGTACTGTTGTTGGATGTTGCCTGACTCAGGCTTAAACGCAGTGCTATCTAGAAATCTACCGGAGTCTAAACATGTTTCATCAAACCCTTAAGCACGGCCTGGTTGCGCTTGCGACAGTCGTGATTGGTAGCACAGCGGTTGCGCAAGAACTAACAGGTGCGCTTAAAAAAATTAAAGAAACCAACACGATTACTGTTGGTCATCGCGATGCCTCGTTGCCATTTTCGTATTATGACGATCAGCAAAAAGTCATTGGCTATGCGGTCGACATTTGTATGTATGTCGTCAATGAAATCAAAAACGAACTCAAGTTGCCTAATTTGCAAGTGAAGCTCGCGCCAGTCACTTCAGCGACTCGCATCCCTTTGATCGCGAACGGCACAATTGATCTTGAGTGTGGTTCAACGACCAACAACGCCGAGCGTCAAAAGCAAGTTGCGTTTGGCCCCACTTATTATCTGACTGCCACGCGCTTTGTGTATAAAAAGAGTTCAGGCATTACCAATCTGGCAAGCTTGAAAGGCAAAACAGTTGTGTCGACAGCTGGCTCAACCAATCTCAAACAGATCTCAGAAGCGAATACAGCTCAAAACCTAGGCTTGACCATTTTGGCTGCGAAAGATCATCCAGAGGCTTTCTTGATGGTTGAAACGGGTCGCGCTGCTGCATTCGTGATGGATGATATTTTGTTGGCGGGCTTGGTTGCAGGTTCTAAAAAGCCAAGCGATTTCGCTATTTCGAGCGACACATTGTCAAATCCTGAACCCTATGCCTTCATGATGCCGCGTGATGACGCTCCGTTCAACAAGATGGTCACTGCTGCCGCAAGCAAACTGTACAAGTCTGCCGAGATGCCAGCCTTGTATTCAAAGTGGTTTGATAAGGCCGTACCACCTAAGGGCTTGGTGTTGAATCAGCCAATGACTGACAAAATGAAGAAAGCGTTGGCAAACCCAACAAACAATCCTGATCCTGCTAGCTATTAATTTTTGACAGTGTAGCGGCGTATCGTTGAGCCATCGGTGATGGTGTTCAGCGGTATTCCGCTTTTATCACGTTGCAATAACAGGATCGCAGCATGAATTACAAATGGAACTGGGGCATTTTATTTGAGGTGTCGCCTGAAGGTAAGGGCACCTACCTTGAGATGCTGCTTTCCGGTCTCGCATGGACGCTTACCACGGCGTTCTTTGCCTGGATGATTGCCATGCTGCTAGGGGTATTTATTGGCGTCATGCGTACCCTGCCAAGCCGTACGGGGCGCATAGATCGGAATGCCTATGTTGAGTTTTTTCGCAACATACCGCTACTTGTGCAATTGTTCTTATGGTATTTCGTTGTGCCCGAGTTAGTACCAGAGCATTTCGGTGACTGGCTCAAGCAATTGCCCAATGCTGCGTTTTATAACGGGGTGTTGGGTGTTGGCTTATTTATGTCAGCGCGCGTCGCTGAGCAAGTGCGTACCGGCATCGAGACACTGCCAGTTGGGCAGCGTATGGCAAGCACTGCGCTAGGTATGACTACAGCGCAAACATATCGCTACGTTTTAATGCCCATGGTGTTTCGGATTATTTTTCCGCCACTGACCTCTGAATTATTGAATACGATTAAAAATACTTCGGTCGCCTTGACGATCGGCCTGATGGAGCTCACTGCCCGTGCACGTTCGATGCAAGAATTTTCGTTTCAAGTGTTTGAAGCGTTTACCGTGGCGACCTTGTTATATCTGCTGACCAATATGATCGTCACGGTATTGATGCGGCGCCTTGAAAAATCGATCGCTGTACCAGGTTATCTCGGTACGTCGGCTAACGTGGTTGTTCACTAAAGGCGCGCCATGTTTAGCAATTTCGATTTTGATGTGATCGCGCGCAGCTGGCCGTATCTGTTCAAAGACGGCATGTCGTTTACCTTAATGCTGACTGGGTTGGCGACGGCCGCGGGTATCGTGTTGGGCACCCTCTTGGCGTTGATGCGCTTATCAAAGTTTGTCGTGTTGCAAAAGTTTGCGGCCACCTACGTCAACATCATTCGTTCGTTACCTTTGGTTTTAGTGATTTTTTGGTTTTATTTTTTACTGCCTTATATTGGGCAATGGGTGATGGGTTCTGAACGACCCATGGCTGTTGGCGCCTTTATGTCTGCTCTGGTCACGTTCTCGTTATTTGAAGCCGCTTATTTTTCAGAGATCATGCGTGCAGGTATTCAGGCAGTGCCGCGTGGTCAGTTTGCTGCGGCACAAGCGCTTGGTATGCGCTATCACCAAGTAATGGGTCATATCGTGCTGCCACAGGCTTTCAGAGCCATGACGCCGCTGTTGTTGACGCAGTCGATTATTCTTTTTCAAGATACTTCGTTGGTCTATGTGTTGTCGTTAACCGACTTTTTAGGTGCAGCAAGCAAAGTGGCACAGCGCGATGGTCGCTTGGTCGAGATGTATATCTTTGCGGCGCTGGTGTACTTTGTGATCTCGTTTGGTGCCTCAATGTTGGTGAAGCGCTTACAGGCACGCATTGCAGTACGCTGATTGCGTAGTACTCGAAGCCCCTTACATCGTGTAGTACAAGCCTCATAAAGCTGAGTGCTTCAGCCTGCTAACGGGGCAAAAATGTTACAGGCGTTCGGCAAAGTCTGCTGCCAAAGCGTGCAGCCTCACCCAGATTACTTTGCTAAATCAAACCAAGGCGAGGCACGATCGTGGCTTGCATCAATCTTAACGATCATGCCTTTTGTGAGTTGTAAGGGCTGATCAAAACGATAAATTGTGCGTTGCCAAGCGGTCGTTGAGCGGATATCGGTTGGCGGGTTTTCCCAGTTGGTATTGGCATCGAGTTCGATGCGAATCCACTGCACGATTCCGTAGCAAAGACCTTCGGTTGTGGCGGTCAACTCTAAAATTTTGTTTTCTGCAGGATACGAATCCTGATTCATAAAGTCAAAACGAAACGCATCCACTGCCGCGCTCATTGGCTCGAGTGCAATATCTTCGCGATAGAACGGGATTTTTTTCGAGGCAATCGAATTGAAGAGCGACAGGTCAAAGCCATTGCTACTGTCAACCCGCAGGTATTTGCCAGCTGCCTCGCCGCCCATTAAGGCGATCATAATGCTGGCTGCGTGCGGCACAATTAAAGCGTCAGGTTTAAGCAGCCGTTTTTTAGCATCTTCAAGAGCGGGCAGCACATGTTCACCAATAATGGCGCTATCAAAAATTTCATGAATCAGTACATCGGCTTTTTCAGGTAAGTCTTTACCAACCTCAACGTCGTACGATATTTTTGAAAGAATGGTGACGGTATCTGCAAAGCCATTGGCTTTGACAATTTCTGTGGCGGTTTTTGCTACAAGGGGTTCAGCCTCGCACGCAACGACTTTTGAGGCCCCTTGTTTAGCGGCCATCATTGAAAGCAAACCCGAGCCGGCACCGATCTCTAAGACAAGTTTGCCTGGCTTCGCCGCTGTTTTGATGCCCTCGTAATAGGCATCGTTACGATGTAACTCGTTCATCATAGGAACATGCCACAACGGCACCATTTTACTAGTCGCCCAGGCTGAACCGAGCTTGGCCACCAGTAAGTTAGGCGAGACTTCAAGCGCTTTGTTAAACAGTTCAAGCGCCTCAGTGCCGCGATTCAGTGCGACCAATAAGCCAGAGGCATTTTTCAAGCCTTGCTCGTGATCAGGTTTGATTGTTAAGGCAGCAAGATAGTCACGTAACGCTTCTTGCGGGCGGCCCATCACATCTAAGATCTCGGCGCGGGCAAGCAGTGCGGGCAAGAGCTTTTGTGCAAGACCCAGCGCGCGCGTCAATGAATCGAGCGCTTCGGGCAGTTGCTTCAGGGCTTGCTGGGCCAGGCCCATGCCAAGGTACGACGCCGCATTCGGTTCACACTGATTGGCATTTTTATATTGCTTGACTGCGCCAGAGTAATCGCGCGCGGCCTGCAAGGCGTCTGCCTTGATCAGCCACGGCCTGAAAGAGGTCGGTGTGATCTTAATTGCCCGATCCGCTGCAGTAATTGCTTGCTGATATTGGCCAAGTTGTTGATGGCATTCGGCTAAGTTCACCCATCCTTCGACAGCGGAGGGGTGTGCGTTGGTATAGGTCGTGTAAACATCGACCGCAGCATGAAGGTTTTGTAACTCTCTTTCGCATACGGCCAGATTAAAGAGCGCATCGCCATCGTTTGGACGCAGAGCAAGCACGGCTTGATAGCCAGTTTTTGCCTCGGCAAAATGACCAAGGACGACATACATCAAGGCTAACAGCCGCTTGGGCTCAAGGTTAGTCGGCTCGGCTGCACAAAGTTGTGCGCAGGCTTGCAGAGCCTCTGACCGTTGGCCCTGTTTAAAGGCAGCTTTAATCGAATCGATGGTTTTCATTGTTCTTGGTGGTCAATCAGTGGTGCGGGCGGCAGAAATATTCGCAGTCGTGGGTGTAAGCGTCAAGGCAATCGATTAAGACAGGCAAGACGCACCTTAAAGCAAAATTATAGGTGCAAACCTTCTGCGTTTCAGTTGTGCGTTAAGCGTAGCGTGGCTGGTGCGATTGTTGGGTGCCGCCGTACTCGACCCGATCGCTTGTAAAGAGATAAATAACCAATGAAATCAAAGTGTTTTGTAGGCTGATTCATGTCACAATGCTAGGAACTCTCAGCCTGCTTTACCCCGAAGTTTAGTACTAGGAACCCAAATGTCAGAACAAATGATTGCGATTGAAGATGTCTCTAAATGGTATGGCAGCTTTAATGTCTTGAAGCACTGCACCACTCAGGTCAATCGTGGTGAGGTCGTGGTTGTTTGCGGGCCATCGGGTTCGGGTAAGTCGACTCTGATCAAGTGCGTCAATGCGCTTGAACCGTTTCAACAGGGCAAACTTACCATCAATGGTGTCGAGTTACATGATCCAAAAACCGATCTGCCTAAATTGCGTAGTCAGGTCGGTATGGTGTTTCAGCATTTCGAGTTGTTTCCTCATCTGAGCGTCACTGAGAACCTGACCTTGGCACAAATTAAAGTGTTGGGTCGCAGTCCTGCCGATGCCCTGGCGCGTGGGTTAAAGATGCTTGATCGAGTGGGTTTGACTGCTCACAAAGATAAACATCCGGGTCAACTTTCTGGCGGTCAACAACAACGTGTGGCAATTGCGCGTGCCTTAAGTATGGATCCTGTGGTGATGTTATTTGATGAGCCCACCTCGGCGCTCGACCCAGAAATGGTTGGTGAAGTGTTAGATGTGATGGTGACTTTGGCCAAAGAGGGCATGACCATGATGGTGGTCACGCACGAAATGGGGTTTGCTCGCAAAGTAGCGCATCGCGTCATCTTTATGGATGAGGGTGAGATCGTTGAAGACGCCACCAAAGACGCGTTCTTTACCGAGGCAAAGAGCGAGCGCGCGCAACAATTTTTATCAAAGATTTTGCAGCATTAAGCATGCAGCGCTGCGCTTGCAGCACTAGGCTTGCAGCGCGAGGTATTTCGTCTTGAACTGATCTTTCGGTGAGCGTTATTCAGAGCTGTTCGTATCTGCGTCAGCCATCGGTCACCGAGTTTGCATTGCTGCCAGCGGGTTGTGATGAGTCATGCTCACGTCATAAGTGCTTTGTATACTGAGTGATCGCATATTAAGGTGGTCACTGAATGAAAGAGTATTACGCTGCACGCGCAAAAGAATATGACCAGATTTACACCAAGCCTGAACGCCAAACTGATTTACGTTTGATTGAGCAATGGCTGCCTTCAAGATTTGAAGGTGCTCGTGTGCTTGAAGTGGCTGCAGGCACTGGCTACTGGACCCAATTTATTGCCCCAGTTGCGGCCAGTGTCTTGGGTTTGGATGCCTCAGCTGAAACATTGCAAATCGCACAGAGCAGGCCAAATAATCCTCGTGCACAGTGGCTGGTCGGTGATGCGTATGCGTTGCCTGTCTCGCCTGAGCCTTACGATGCTGCCTTTGCGGGCTTTTGGTTTTCGCACGTGCCGCTTGCGCGTCAAAAAGAATTTTTGTTGGGCTTGAATAAAACGCTTAAGCCGGGCGCGCGCGTGGTGATGCTTGATAACTTATATGTCGAGGGCAATAGCACGCCGTTGACAGAGCCCGACCTAGAAGGCAACACCTATCAGCTCCGCAAATTGGCCGATGGCTCAAGCCACCGCGTCCTCAAAAATTATCCTCATGAATTTGATCTGTGCGACTTGGTCGCGCCTTTTGGCGAGCAAGCGACCTACACGACTTGGCAGTACTACTGGGCGTTTGAATACACGCTGCGCTAACGAATGGGCGTTGTGTGACTCACCGAGTATTGCGCTCAAGTCTACCGTTCAAGTCTACATCTTCGGTGAACCAACGCGTGTTTCGCTCAGTAACACGCGTTGGGGTGATACTAAGCCGTCGTCGCAGTTTTCTTCTTGACTGCCATACTACGAATCGCCCAAGTCGCTGCCACGGCGATCAGTAAGATGCCACCACCAATCAAGGGCCTACTTGCTATCCATGCGACTGCGATGGTGACCAGCGTGATTGGTATTGCTAGGCCGAGTGCAATAAAGAATGTGCCAAAGCCTACCAAGCTCTCTAAGAACGGCAAAAAGGCAACCAGCATGGCGAGCGGGCCCATGATGAGACTGAAGCCAAATAGCAACAACAGAAACCCACCAATTCGACAAGCCCAGGTAATGAGCTTTTCAGTCGAGGCTTGGTCGGCGAACAGTTTTTGAGCACTGACGATGCCAGGCTCAATCAGCGCGATCTTGTAATCGTTTTTTGCATCGTGATAAGTCACGAGTGTGCTGCCGTTTTGTTGAGCCGCGATTGAATACGTTTGCTCAGCAATCGCACTATAGGTTACCCGTACATCCCCCAGTGCAGGTTGGTCTGGGTTGACACCTTTGTAAAGCATATTGCCTTGTACGACATATCCTGCGGGAGCTTTGGTGAGTGTTTGAATCGACTCAAAATTGTTCAGGTCTTGCACCAGACTTTTGCCTAAACTGAAGGCGCCAATTTTGACGGAGTTGGCGTCAAAGGTTTGCGACTTTAAAGGCATCACCGGGTTTTGGTGCCCTGTCGGGAGTTTGAATTGTGCAGAGTTACGCGCACTTTCGGACCAATCCAACACGTAGGTATACGTTTTTTGTGTCGTTTGCGAGCCACCGACGTTGTTGGTTTTCGTTTCGGTTTCTCGCTCAAGCCACTGGTACATTTCGACTTTACGCTGCAAGCGCACAAGGCCAGTGGCTGAGAAACCACTCCAGGCGTCCACCGCTGGTGTGACCCCAGTGACTGTGCCATTTAGATAGACCAGTTTTGCGTTATGTTGCGGATTCACTGAATCGGCGTTGATTTCTACGATTGAGCCTAAGCCCCGCTTCAAACCCGCTGCCGCGGTCACTGCGCGACCTTCGTTCCAAGATAACAGAGCAATCGCACAGGGCAATAAGATGATGCCAAATAGCACACCGCCCAAGCTTGAGCCCATACGGCTCAGCCACCCCGTTGTGGTGGTTTCAGTCAAGCTATCAGTATTTAGATCTGCCACGTGATCCCTCGTCGGTTTGGTTTCAGAAATGCCGCTTTAGGCTAATTCGACTAAATGTGACGGTCAAGAGGTTTTTTGTACTTGAGCATCAGTGGCTTAGGCCGCACACTAAGAGGATGTGTGAGCTTGTGTCGGGTACAAAAGACAGGCGACTTCACTGAGCCCATTTTTGACTAATTCAGGCCGCCGTGAAGAGCACTCGGCGCTAGCCTGTGGGCATCGTGGATGAAATGTGCAGCCTGAAGGGGGGTGCAGGGGATCGGGAAACGAAAGCCCAAGCTCAAGGTCTGGTAAGCCCAGCCCCGGCTCTGGGGTCAAGACAGAGGCGAGTAAAGCCTTTGTATACGGATGACGGGGATGTTTAAACAGCTCTGCGGTGGGGGCCAACTCAACCACTCGGCCTAGGTACATGACGGCCACTTGCGTGGCGATATGTTCAACGACGGCTAAGTTATGACTGATAAACACATAGGTCAGATTAAATTCTTTGCGCAAGTCGAGCAACAGATTCAAGATCTGCGCTTGCACTGAAACATCTAACGCTGAAGTGGGTTCATCGCACACCACGATTTCGGGGTGCATGACTAAGGCCCTTGCGATGGCAACACGTTGGCGTTGCCCGCCTGATAATTGCCCCGGCGTGTTGTCAGCATAGCGCGCCGGTAAGCCCACGCGCTCAAGCATCTCAAGCGCCTTGTTGCGACGGTCGGTCTTGCTACCAAGGCCTGCAACATCAAGCGGAAACGATACGATCGATGAAATGCTGCGCCTTGGATTCAAGGACGAATACGGATCTTGAAAAATTGGCTGAACGCGTTTGGCGAGTTCGCGCCGATCAATCTTGCTCAGGTCTTGCCCGTCAAACGAAACGCTGCCCTCGCTAGGTGGCGTCAAGCCTAACAGCATACGGGCGAGCGTTGATTTGCCGCAGCCCGACTCACCCACAATCCCTAAGACATCGCCTCGGTTAACTGACAGGTTGATGCCGTTCACGGCGTGCAGGGTTTGATTGGGTTTGAATAAACCGGCGCGCACCTTGAAGCTGCGTTGTAAGTCGTGAGTTTGAATCAAGGCGCTCATGTTGCTTGTGCCTCGCTGGGTTCGAGCACGCAGCGCCATTGATGGTCATTGGGCGTTTCATGAAGGGGGATCTTGCCCGCACACGAGGCTTGTGCAGAGGCGCAACGATCGCGAAAGGCGCAGCCTGTCATATCGCCCAGCAACGACGGGACCACGCCGGGAATGGTTCCGAGTTTGCCGCCCGGGGTGGTACGCCCCGGGATTGGGATGCAACTGATTAAGCCACGCGTATACGGATGTTGAGGTTCCGAAAAAATGTCGGCCGCCGAACCTTGTTCGACAATTTGCCCTGCATACATGACAGCAACGCGGTCTGCGATACGCGCTACCACTCCGAGGTCATGCGTGATTAGGATCATTGCGATGCCAAGCTCTTTTTGCAGATCGGCAAGTAAACGCAGAATTTGTGCCTGAATGGTGACATCAAGCGCCGTGCTGGGTTCATCCGCGATCAAGAGTTCAGGGTCGCACATCAACGACATCGCGATCATGACGCGCTGGCGTAACCCCCCTGATAGTTGATGGGGATATTGTCCAAGTCGTTGAGCAGCCGAGGCGATACCAACTTTTTCAAGCAAGCTCACGGCTCGGGCGCGCGCATCGGCTTCAGAGGCTTTCAGATGATGGCGGTAGTGCTCAGTGAGTTGCTCGCCAATCGTATAGGCTGGGTTGAGTGCTGTCATCGGCTCTTGAAAAATCATCGCCATTTTTTTGCCGCGCAAGGCGTTAATCTGGCTTTTGCTCGCTTGACTTAGATCTTCGCCTAAAAATTCAAAGCGCGTGCTGCTGCGTTTGGCAGACTTTGGCAGTAAACCCATAATCGATAGCGACGTCATTGACTTGCCGCAACCTGATTCGCCGACAATGCATAACGTCTCGCCGCGTTTGACGCGCAGTGACACGTCGCGCACGACGTGCAAGGTACCGCGCGGTGTTGCGATATCAACAGTGAGTCCGGTAATGTCTAGAACATTACCAGGTGCGTGGGTGACTTGCTGAGCACTACCAATCACACTACCGTCTTCAGTCGGCCGGTTAGCGGGCGCCCTTTGCTGTGTCATCGCCTAGCCTCTCTCGTGCGGCGTGAGCCATTGATGCAGGCCATCACCAGCAAGATTGATCGCAAAGATCAACACAGCAAGCGCAGAGCCTGGAATGGCGATGAGCCAAAACGAAAAGAACATGTAGGACTTAGCTTCAGAAATCATCAAGCCCCACGAGGGCAAAGGTGGTTGCACACCTAGACCTAAAAAGGACAGAGCCGCTTCAAGCAGGATGGCGCTCGCAGCCTCGAGCGTTGCAATCACAATCAGGTGGGGCATCACGTTAGGAAGCACTTCGGTTAATAAAATGCGTAAGGTTGAGGCACCCGCAGATTGAGCTGCAGCAACGTATTCCATCGCGCGAACCTGTTGGGTCGCACTGCGCATGACAACAGCAAAGCGATCCCACTTCAGCAGGCCGAGCACCATGATCACGACCCACAGCGAACCACCCACTAAGGCGACCGTCGCGAGTGCCACCAAAATGACAGGCATCGACAGTCGTGTGGTGACAAAAAACGATACGACCATATCAATGCGGCCGCCAAAATAACCAGCGAGCATCCCCATCGTGCAGCCAATCAAACCCGAGATGAGCGCAACGCTTGCCCCGATCAGCAGTGAGATGCGCGCACCGTAAAACAGGCGCGATAAGTAATCACGACCAAGTTGATCGGTGCCAAGCGGATGCAGCCAGGTACCTTGCTCGTACCAAATTGGTGGCACCGTGCGATAGGTGAGATCTTGAAAATAGGGATCGTGTGGCGACAGCCACGGTGCAAACAAGGCCATGCAAAGAATCACCAGCAGTAATCCACAACCAACGTAAAGTGCTTTGTTATTTTTCATATCAAGCCACTTTAGGCGGTGCGGCGCTGCAAACGTTGGCTGTCAAAGGGGTCTGTTTGTATCGCATCTCAGGCCACCCGAATCCGCGGATCAAGCCAGGCGTTGGCGAGATCAGAGGCCAACGTGAGTAAGATATAAATCACGGACAGCAACAATACAATAATCTGCGTGACCGGGTAATCTTTGAACGTAATGCTTTGATAGGCTAGATAGCCCAAACCGTCGAGAGCAAAAATGGTTTCAATGACAATCGAGCCACCAAGCAAAAATCCCAACTGCACGGCAGCCAGTGCCACAACAGGCACGATCGCATTGCGCAAGGCGTGTTTAAAGATGACGGTCGTTGTGGGTAAACCTTTGGCGCGCGCGGTTCTTATGTAATCGGCACCCAGCACCTCGATCATGCCAGCACGAATCAAACGCATAAAGGCAGGAGCTGCGTAATAGCCTAAGGTAATGGCTGGCATCACAAAGTGTTGCCAAGTGCCACTGCCCGAGACAGGGAGCAGGCGCCATGATATTGAAAACAGCATGATCAGAATCAGTGCGAAGAAAAAATTTGGCATGGCTTGCCCCACGACTGCTACCGCGAGGCACAAGCGATCAATCCAACTATTTTTGTAAATCGCGGCTAACACCCCCAGCGGTACTGAAATCACTAAGGCAACGCCTAACGCGTAGACGGCCAATAGCAGTGTGGTTTCGAGTTTGCTAAAAATGAGAGGTGCAACATCTGTTTTAAAGTACATCGAGATGCCGAAATCACCCTTGAGCAATTTCAGTAGCCAATCGCCATATTGCACGATCAGGGGCCGATCAAAACCATAGGTTTTGCGGATCAGATCAATATCCGCTTGTCGTGCACCCTCACCTGCGATGGCGAGCGCCGGGTCGCCCGATAGATACAGCAACATATAGGCGATGACCGATACAGTGAGTGCTACCAGTACCGCCAGGCCAAGACGCTTGATTAAATAGGCGATCACTTCCAGCTCATGTCCCAAAAGCGTACAAGCTCATCGTGATACGGCTTGAAATTGACGTCTTTATTCGCAACGTAATAGACAGGAACTGACCATAGCGGTAGCGCGTACGCCTTTTCAGCGATGATCACGAGAGCTTGGTTGTAAACTTTTTTGCGCTCTTCTGGGTCGATCGTGTTGTCGCCCTTGTTAAGCAGCGCAATCACTTCAGGGTCGCGACTGACGTCGTCACTGCCGCCGCCAAAATACACGGGCGTTGAGGCTGAAACGTCATTGACTAAATTCGACCCCCAGGTTTGATGCGTGAGTGCGGTTTTGTTTGCCCGCGCCAAATCTCGCATCGCGGCGTACTGCATAAAACCGAGTTTGGCTTTAATACCAACGGCCTGCAGGTAGTTGATCATGGCTTCGGTCTGTTGGCGCTCTCTGTACGAAAAGATGTCAAGACTAAAGCCGTTTGCATAACCTGCCTCAGCTAAAAGTTTTTTCGATAACGCGGGGTCGTACTTGTAAACCATTGCACCGTCGCTACTGCAGCCAACTTGTGAGGGCGTACAAATGGTGTTGATGAGCTCGCCGCCGCCCACAATGTTTTTTAGGATGGCCTCACGGTCAATCGCATGAGCAATCGCTTTACGCACCCGAACATCTGCAAGCTCGGGGGCCGGCGTGCCTTCGCGGCTGTTCATCTGTAAAAATGCAATGCGCATCGTGTTGCCGCTTAACACTTGTAAGTGCGGCATGCCTTTGAGTTTTTCAGCCTGGTCTTTGGGCACATGCATAATCAGATCTTCGCCGCCTGCCATGACTTCAGCCATTTGGGTTTGGCGATCAGGGATAAAACGAATCTTCACCTTGCCGATTTTGCCGGCGGTCTTAGGCGAGTCTTTAAAGTAATTCGCGTTGCGCTCGAGCGTGACCGATTTGCCGGGTAGATATTCAATAATCTTGTAAGGGCCTGAGCCAACCGGCTTGGCGTTCATGCCCGTCGGGCCAACCTCTTTGTAATATTTTGCGGGATGAATGGCTAAGGTGGTGGCCAGATAATCGATGGCCGCCGGAAAGGGCTCTTTACTGATGATGCGTACTTTGAACTGATCGATTTTTTCAACCTTTTCGATCCAACGCACGTTCGCTTGGGTTGTGGCTTTGTTTGCTGGATCTGCCACGTAGTTCAGGGTGAATACAACCGAATCGGCGTCAAAGTCTTCACCATTGTGAAACTTAATCCCTTCGCGTAAGTCGAATTCGAGTGTGCGTGGATCGATTTGCTTCCAGCTTTTGGCAAGTTGCCCTGTGTACTCGTTGGTGATGGGGTCGCGATAGACCAAGGTGTCCCAGACATTGGCGGCGATGATTACACCAATTCTGACGTTATTGAAGTACGGGTCAATATTTTCAGGGGCTTGGTCGTAAGCCATCCCGAGGGTGTCGTTGGCTTTGTTGGCAAAGCTTGGGGTGCTCAGGCATAAAAACGCGCTCAGGGCACAGGCTACCCAGGCGAGCGGAACGAATCTGCTGCGTGCTGTGACGCGTTGAGGTGGTAAAGGGCAGAGTTGGGCTAAAGCTGTCATGTTGTTCCTTAGAGTGCTCGTCATATTTCGTCGTAATCGCAAGTATTGAAGAAATTGCGAGAAAGTGCAAAAAACTGCCAAACGGTAGGGCTCACAGCGCCCTTAGTTCTGTCTGACCTGTTAGCAAATAGCATGCCAAAAAGGATTGCATGCTAGATGATTGAGCGAAGTTTGTTATAACACTAGCTAGAGCGCCAGCGTGAACGAACAACCTTGGTGCGAACCCCTACCTGGCTTATTTTTTCAAACAAAGGTGCTTTCATGCAGAATCCGACACTTGAACAGGCGATTCAATTTGCCATTGAACACGAGAGCCCCTGGAGTCGCGACTGCACCTCGCCCAATTGGGGCGTGCATCACCCAGATCCCGTGCCCTACAACCGCCTACGCGGCCCCGTGCACGATCGCGGCCCTGAATCAGGCACGATCCTGCTGAAAGGTAAAACTTTGGCTTCGTGGGGTGAACCCAAGCGCGCGGATCTGACGTTTAGCGTTGCCAAAACCTATCTGGCGTTGCTGGCGGGTGTGGCGTTTGATCGCGGTCTGATTCAAGATGTCAACGCCCCGGTTGGTCAAACCTTGCAAGGGATCGGTTTTGATGCGGGTAATAACGCACTGATCACTTGGGAACAGATGCTGCAACAGACCGGTGAATGGGAAGGCACGCTGTTTGGCTTGCCTGACCAGGTTGATCGTTACCGCGCTGTGACGTTTGCCGCCGCACCCGATGGTAAGAAGGGCGATGCTCGCCCGTTGCAGCCGGCCGGCACCTATTGGGAATACAACGACGTTCGGATCAATCAGCTGTCGCTTGCTTTATTGCACTTGTTTCAGCGTCCTTTACCTGAGGTGTTTCGCGAAGCGATCATGCAGCCTGTCGGGGCTTCAGATACCTGGAACTGGGTTGGTTACGACGATGCTTGGGTTGAAATTGCCGGCAAGCGCGTGCAATCGGTACCGGGCGGTACCCACTGGGGTGGCGGGATGTCGATTAGTAGCGAAGACCAGGCCTTAGTGGGCCAGATGCTGCTGGATAACGGCATGGCGCAAGGCAAGCGCGTGTTGTCAGCCGAGTGGATCAAGCGTATGCGCACACCCTGCGCCATTGCACCGTTTTATGGCTATTTGGTGTGGCTCAACGACCAGCGCAAGGTGTTTCCAAGTTTGCCTGAGTCAAGCTATTTTGCAGTGGGGGCCGGCAGCTCGTTTACCTGGATTGAACCTGAGTTGGATATGGTGGTGATTATTCGTTGGTTGAATTCTGCGCATGCCGATGCCGTATTTGGCAAGATTTACGAGGCGGTCAAAGCGCTGAAGCCCTAACGTCATCAGCACCCTTTATACTGAGCCAATTAGCTTACAAGTATCGTTTTCATACAGGGATCAACATGCGTACATTTACCCTTTCGGCCGCTGCGGCAGCCCTTGCGCTCACCTTGGCCACAGGCGGTCAAGTTGTGGGTGTTGCGTTTACGGCACCCGCTTACGCGCAAACAACTCAGCAAACCGGCAATATGTCGATGCCTGAGTTGCAGTCTTTGGTGTCGCCGATTGCGCTGTACCCCGATTCGTTGTTGTCGCAAATGTTGATGGCGGCTACCTATCCGCTTGAGGTCGCAGAGGCTGCCAACTGGCTGCGCAGCAATAACCACATGTCGAGCACTGCGTTGCAAGACGCGTTAAAGCCCCAAACCTGGGATAACAGCGTGAAGTCGCTGGTGACGTTTCCTGATGCGTTGAACATGTTGGGTAACAAATTAGACTGGACGCAAAAGTTAGGCGACGCCTACTTGGCACAACCTAAAGATTTGATGCAGGCCGTGCAAGCGTTGCGCTTGAAGGCCAAGCAGGCCGGCAATTTGCAAACGACGCAGCAATTGACGGTGTCAACCGACAATCAAGCCAACATTATTATCGTGCCGGCCAATCCTCAGGTGATCTATGTGCCCACCTACAATCCGATGATGGTGTACGGTGCTTGGGGCTACCCTGCCTATCCACCGTATCCGGTCTATAACCCAGCCTGGGGCTTCATGGCCTTTGGCGTGGGCATGGCGGTTGGCGCATCCCTTTGGGCGCAGCCTCACTGGGGCAGCGGTTCGATCACGATCAACAACACGAACTTTAATAACTTTAATGGCCGCTACAACTCCTTGGCCAATCAGGCGGCAAATCATGTCGGTGCTGACAGTACTTGGGCGCACAACGTCGCGCATCGCGATGGGATCCCCTATGGCAACTCGGCACTGAATAATCGATATGGCGTGGGTAATCATAGCGACATCGATCGCCAAAGCATCGCGCGCCAGCAAAACGCCGCTAACGATTGGAAGAATAACGCTAGCCCAGAAGACAAGCAGCGTGCTGACCAGGCCCGTCAAAATGCCAACAGTGCGTTTCAACGCAATGCCACTCCGCAAGAAAAGCAGCAGGCAAGCTCTTTAAATTCGCAAGCGCGCAGCGATGCGGCGCAAGACCGCGCCAGCCCTAGCTACTCGCGCGAGGCCTCGCAAGAGCGACAGTTGGGTAGTCAAGGGCGCAGCGACTTTAATCAAGATCGCTTTGGTGGCGGTGGGCGTAGTTTTGGCGGCGGGCACATGGGTGGGTTCAGGCGCTAAGCAAGGATATGCGGCGCCGCGTCCCAAACCCAGACGCCGCTGTTTGTATCAAGCGCTCGGCCTTTCTCTTTCTGTAACTTAGCTAGCTTCATCCTAGATTTAAATATTTAGTCATCGAGAACGAAAATGATCCAAAAAATACTAGTTACCGCCGCTATTGCCTTGTTGCCGTTGTCAGCGGCGTTGGCGCAGAGCACTTCGGCGCAAAATTTGCCGCGCGCCGATGTCTCAACCGAGGCGATGGTAGCCCTATGCCAAAGCCGCACCGACCTCGAAGCGCAAACCTTTTGCTATGGTTTTGGCGAGGGCGTCTACCAAACGTATGAACTGAATCTTGACCCAAAAGCGCCTAAAACCGTGTGCCTGCCTGCCGCTGGGGTGGCGCGTGACGTGGTCTTAGCCGAGTTCATTCAGTGGGCGCTAGCTAACCCTCAATACAACAAAGACAAGGCGGCTGCAACGGTGATTCGTTACCTGCCTATCAAGTTTCCTTGCAAGGGTTAGGCCTGTTCAAACAAGATTTGGCGCTTTCGTTACAATAGCGCCTGTCTAAATTGCCCCGATGATGAAATCGGTAGACATATGAGACTTAAAATCTCAGGCCTCAGGGCGTGCCGGTTCGATTCCGGCTCGGGGCACCAAATAAAAAGCGTAGGGTCCTATCCCCTTTGGGGTCGGACACTCGCGGTACGACGACGTGGCTCTACCCCATTAACGGGGGGTGGCCAGAGCGATTCAGTTTCATTAAACCCTGCTCATTCAAAATCTCGACATGCGAGCCTTGAACCGAGATCAAGTGTTCTCGTGAGAGCCGTTGTAGAGCGCGCGATAAACTCTCTGCCTGCAAACCCAAGCGCGAGGCGATTAGGCATTTACTGAATTTGAGTTGGGTTTGTGTGCCTTGCCTTGGTTGCTTCAAGAGATACTCTGCAACGCGTTCGCTGGCGCTGTGTGTGCTGACAGTCTCGATGTCACGTAAAAGAGTCTCAAAGCGTCGTGAAACGTTTTTGAGCATTGTCAGCGCAAATTTGGCTTCAAGCGAAAGAATGTGCTCGATGCCCTCCTTATCTAACCAAACAACGACACTGTCATCAAGCGCCTGAGCGTCAACGATATGCGGTTGGTTCAATAGCATGAGTGTTTCACCAAACGAATCACCCGCTTCAAACATTTCTATGACTTTGCCGTGACGACTTCCTGGGACAGGAATCGATACCTTGATCTGACCGACTACAACGAGATAGACGCCCGTCGCGGCTTCCCCACGTCGGTATAAAAATTGATTTTTAAGAAGACGATGAACCTGCGCCGATTTTGCCAAAAGCTCACACCAACTGCGGCTCAGCGAGGTAAAAAGTGGTGCATGAAGCAACAGTTCGCAGACATCAAGTTGTTTGGTCATCGTGATTCACCTTAAAAATGCTTCGAACACGCAAGGTTGTCGGGCGTACCATCATCACTAAGTGGATCAAATGACCCTCGAAAATGTTGCGAAAGATTTCGCTTCGCGCAGGTGGCGATCAAAGCGCATTGCCACGATACGTGCCAAAAATCGACCGCGCGGGGTAATGTCGATCGAGTCTTCGGTGACCTCAACTAAGCCATCAAGCTCAAGTTTTTGCAGCTGTGCAAGATCCGGCTCAAAGTAGGTGGCGAAGTCGATGCCCCAGACGCGTTCAAAGCGTGGTATGTCGAGTGTCGACTGGCATAGCAAAGAATGAATCGCCGCGCGTCGAATTGCATCATCGCGCGTCATGACCAAACCCTTTGCAAGCGGCAGTTGTCGTTCATCAAGCGCTTTGTAATAATTAAGCAAGACGCGATGATTCTGTGCGTAGGTATCGCCAAT
>CALFXX010000062.1 GCA_937952975.1 uncultured Alcaligenaceae bacterium | reverse complement strand
CTGACAAACACATCCACACCGGCGGACTTGAGCGTGACGATCTGGCTGTCGATGGTGGGATCGGTCACCTCGTAGGTCAGGTGGTGCGTGACCATGGTCTTGGCCTTGTCGCCCAATCCGTCGAGCAGACCCTTCATATAGTCTTTGCCGAAATCGTCGTTTTGCATCAGCACACCAATCTTGGCAAACGCCATGCGCGCCTGCGCACCGATTTCTTGCCCGCGCTGCGTTAAGGCGCGCTTCATATAGCGCAAATATGCACCAGCATGACGGGCTTCGTCTTGTGCAATCACTTTATAAATTTCTTTGATCACGGGCTCGGTGTGCCAGTCAGAAGCACGACGATACCAGTGGTTCAAACGCACCTCACCACAGAAATGCAGCATCAGTGTTTCGAGCGGGGGCGCGGGGTCAAATTCAAACCGCACACGGTGCAATTCTTCTTCGGTCGGGACTAAGTCGGGAGCGAAACGACGCAGGTACTCGATCAATACGAGTGAATGCTTTTGCTCTTCAAAAAACCAGACCGACATAAAGGCCGAAAAGTCACTATCGTCGCGATTATCACGTAAAAACATTTCGGTCGCAGGCAACGCAGCCCATTCAGTGATGGCGTTCATTTTGATCGTCTGTGCTTGCTCATCCGTGAGTTTGCTGCGATCAAAGTCTTGCCAAGGAATATCGGTGGCCATGTTCCAGCGCACGGATTCCATTGACTTAAAGAGTTCTGTGTAGAGCATATTCACTGCCTTTAATGTTTAAATTTCAATCAACGCATCAGCGTCCAGAGTGCAACTGCCAAACTCAGGGCAGCCACGCCCGTCAACACCACTAGCACACGATTACTTTGCTCGCGCGCGCGCCGCATTTGCTGCAATTCTTGCAAGACCTGACTCGACACGTCTGCGCGACTCAGTTGTGTATGCACCAATCGCGGTAATTCTGGTAACCATTGCGCCCACTGGCCGGCCTCTTGCATCAGCTTTTTACGCGTGCCCTTTAAGCCAACCCGTTCAAGCATCCAGCGCTCAAGATAAGGTTTCGCGGTTTTCCATAAGTCTAACTGCGGATCGAGCTGGCGACCTAATCCTTCTACGTTTAAAAGGGTCTTTTGCAACAATACCAACTGAGGCTGTATCTCGACATTAAACCTCCTGGAGGTCTGAAACAGGCGTAATAACACTTGTCCGAGTGAGATTTCAGCAAGGGGCCGATCAAAATAGGGCTCGCAGACGGCTCGAACAGCCCCCTCTAGTTCTTCTTCGCGCGTTGTGGCGGGCACCCACCCTGATTCAATGTGCAAACGCGCCACGCGCCGGTAATCACGCTGAAAAAATGCCAAAAAGTTTTGCGCCAGATAGTTTTTGTCAAATTCAGACAACGACCCAACAATGCCAAAATCGAGTGCGATATACCGCCCTAGGGTTTCAGGCCGATCCGAGACATAAATGTTGCCCGGATGCATGTCTGCATGAAAAAAACCATCATCAAAAACTTGCGTAAAAAATATTTCAACTCCGGTTCGTGCCAATGTTGGGATATCAACGCCAGCTTGCTTCAGGCGTTCAATTTGACTGACCGGAATGCCGTACATGCGTTCCATCGTAAACACGGTCGAGGCGCAATAATCCCACATCACCTCTGGCACCCACAGCAGCTCACCGCGCTTGCTCTCTGGGCCAAAGTTACGACGCAGCTGACTACAATTTGAGGCCTCGCGCAGAAGATCAAGCTCGTCGTGCAAATGTTTATCAAATTCGGCAACGACCTCGCGAGGCTTTAAGCGCCGGCCATCCGGTACTAAGCGCTGCACCAGGCTTGCCAGCACGCGCATCAACGAGAGATCTTTATCGATCACTTCGAGCATGCCCGGGCGCAGGACCTTGACAGCCACGTGGCGCCCATCATGAAGCACTGCGAAATGCACCTGGGCAATAGACGCAGAGGCCACGGGGTCGGTTTCGAACTGCGCGAACAACGTCGAAGTGGGCGCTCCGAGCGCCGCCTGAATCATGGCTGCGGCTTTGTCTGACGCAAACGGGGCCACCTGATCTTGAAGCAAAGCCAGCTCGTCGGCGACATCCATCGGGATCAAATCGCGACGTGTCGATAAGACTTGTCCAAATTTCACAAAGATAGGACCGAGTGCTTCAAGCGCCAAGCGCAGACGCAAGCCACGGGGCATTGTCGGGCGCGACCCTAGACGCACGAGCCAAAGTAAACGATAAGCCAGCGGATGATCGATCCCCGACAGCACGAGCTCGTCTAGCCGATAACGTAGTGCGACAACGATGATATGCAACAAGCGAGGCAACGACATCATGTTGTCGAGCCTTTGCTTGGCGTCAGACGGGAAAGTCGAGCTTGCAGTGCCGCAAAGCGGCGGTCAATTTGCTCTAGGCGACCTAAGGCAAGTTCACCCTCTTGCGCCAGGCCGACCAAGGCCGAGGATCCAGCCAGAGCATTGGTTTCTTCAGAAAAATATTCGGCGAGATTTTCAGCCGCACGTTGAGCCAACGATTGTGCCCCAGTTAAGGCGCTTTGTACGCCCTGAGTGATACGGCGTGCGGGGATATCTCCGAGCCACTGTGCCAGAGCCTCTTCTGGATCTGGACGCAAATCACGTGCAAGATCAGAGACAACTTGCGCAAGCGCGGCCTGCCCCGTGACATGGACCGATTGCGCAATGTCTGCGCGTGCGCCAGGTGCAAGCAACGATGACCACGACAGTTTTTCTGCGATCAATTCAAGTACGACATCGGGCACAACCGCTGCGTCAGCGACCGTCAGAGTGCCATCGTGGCCGATGGTAAACGCGACCTGGAAACCACCGAGGCGGATTTTCAGCGTTTGCCCTGCATGAGCAGCCAAGCGCTGAGCGGCCCACGGTTGCTGCCGAGTTAACAGATTGAAGGCGTGCGCCCATAGCCTGACGGGGTGTAAGGTGAACCGCGCTGGTACAAAGGGTGGGGCTAAGGTCACGTAGGTGCAAGCACAGAAAGTCTGATTGAGGGCGTAGTTTAACGGGTGAACCGAATGTCAGCCTAAGTAGGCAGAAAAACGCCCGCTTAGCGGGCGTTTTATTTTTGCAAAGCGCTAAAGAGCAGAATTAACTTGCGTGCGTGACTGGAATTTGTTGAATACCTGCCAACAACCAACCGCCTTGCTCTGGCTTGAAGAGGTTCCAGACTTCTTCAAAGCGGAACGCCTCTGCGCCGACCTGCTCGCGCAACATGCCAGAAAAGCGCACGCTCGCTAAGTGACCATCTGTCACTTTTTCGATGCCAAGCATTTCGGCGTTCAGCAACACAACCTCAGTGTGGTTTTCGCCAACACGGCCTGACAGCTGGGCTTGCAGCTCTTTGAGTAAGTCGTCTGTCAAAAAGTTACGCATTTGAGCCAAGTCGCCGCTATCCCAAACCTTTTGAATCGCAACAAACTGCGCTTTGGCCTCTTGCAGGAAACGGTTGGTATCAAAATCAGCGGGGATAAACCAGTTTTTATCAGGCGCGGGGGCATCTGACCCGAACCCCGCTGCTGACATTGAACCTGTTGCTGAAGCGGGCATCGCGACTGGCGCGGCGCTTGGCGTTGCGCTCTCGCGGTAGGTCTCATTGGCAGGCGCCTGCCCGCCATAGGCGTTGCCTGCGCCTTGTGGCGCTGGCTGCGGGGCGCTTGCTCCGCGAATCATACGCAGCACAAACATGACACCAAAAATCACCACAGCCGCCAACAAGGCTACCATCAGGAAGTCACCCATGGCGCCCCCCAGACCGAAGTGCGACAGCATGGCTGCGATACCCAAACCCGCAGCGATACCGGCCAATGGACCAAGCCAACGTGAAGCACCACTAGGCTTGGCAGCAGCAGGTGCCGCAGCCGCGGGGGCAGGCGTTGCGCTCTTTTGAGTTGTTGAGGCCGCCGCTGGGGCAGCAGGCTTTTGGCTACTGACGTTGCTGGATTGACGGCCAGCGCTCGTGCCGCTACCGGCGCGTGCAGCCTCGGCCTCAAAAGTGACCGCAGACAAAGACAGGCCGCCTAGGGTAATCAGTGCTGCCGCAAACAGACGAGTAACAAATCGGGACATCGTGAGCTCCTGGGCGACTAAGCGCCAAAACGATCAAATAAAGTTTGAAAGCGGAAAGCCTTCAAATCTTACTAGAACCTGAATCTTACTGAAAGCTGAACAGGTTGTAAAGCATGGACGACATAATCAGACAGAAGTTCAGGCTAATTGAGCCTGACCATCATTTTTTTGAATAAAGCTAACAATTACTTTATTTTTGACGGTTGAGTCAGGTGCTAACCAAGTTTGACGCCTTCATGCAAGGCTGTTAACCCTGCCGACAGATTAAAGTACTGTACGCGCGAAAGCCCTGCCTCGCAAAGCATTTCTTTAAGGGTTTCTTGGTCAGGGTGCATCCGAATCGACTCAGCCAAATACCGGTAGCTGTCAGCATCGCCTGCTACTTTCTTGCCAAGCCAGGGCAAAACTTTAAAAGAGTACCAGTCATAGACTGGGGTCAAAGGCGCTGCAATCTTTGAAAATTCAAGCACCAACAGTTTGCCGCCCGGCTTCAACACACGAGTCATCTCAGCCAACGCACGGTCTTTGTGTGTCATGTTGCGCAACCCAAAAGCCACAGTCACCCGGTCAAAGTAGTTTGAGGCAAACGGCAAATGCTCACCATCGCATACTGCGCAAGGCAGTACCACACCATCGTCCATCAACCGATCGCGCCCAACGCGCAGCATCGAATCATTGATATCGGTCAGCCAAACTTCGCCCTGCGCGCCCGCTTGCTTGGCAAACGCACGGGCCAGATCGCCGGTGCCTCCGGCGATGTCCAACACCTTCATGCCGGGGCGCACTGCCGCCCGCCCGATGGTGAAGGTCTTCCAGACTCGGTGCAACCCAGCCGACATCAGGTCGTTCATGACGTCGTAGCGTGCGGCCACTGAGTGGAACACCTGCGCAACCTTCGCCGCTTTCTCTGACTCGGCGATTGTCTGATACCCAAAATGTGTATTTTCTTCAGCCATATCTGTTACCCCGTTTGTTGCTCACGATCTTCTCGCCTTAAAAACAGCGGCTTGTTACGGCACGACGCGCCAAACGCACAGTCGCATTTTGATGGACATTGTCATATACATGACATATTGCCGCCATACTATAGACACATCGCACGCGTAAGCGCGCTATTCAAACTGGTACCTACACCATGTCAAGCACTATTTTAGTCGTTGAAGACGAACCGGCCATCCAAGAGCTCATCGCCGTCAATTTATCGTTTGCCGGTCACAAGGTCTTACGCGCCTTCGATGTTGCGCAAGCCGAGACACTGATCCGCGCTGAACTACCCGATTTAATCCTGCTCGACTGGATGCTGCCAGGCGCTTCCGGCCTCACCTTGGCCCGCAAACTGCGCAGCGATGACCGCACTCGGTTGGTGCCCGTGATTATGCTCACCGCCAAGGGCGCTGAACAAGACAAGGTTGACGGGCTTGAGGCGGGTGCTGACGACTACATCACGAAGCCCTTTTCGCCTAAAGAGCTCATGGCCCGTATCAAGGCTGTTTTGCGTAGACGCGCCCCACAACTGACCGATGATTTAATCGAAGTCGAAGGCCTCAAACTCGACCCGACCTCTCACCGCCTAACTGGCAACGGCCAACAACTTGCGATCGGACCGACCGAGTTTCGGCTGCTACATTTTTTTATGACACACCCAGAGCGCGTCTTTTCGCGTGGGCAGCTGCTGGATCAGGTTTGGGGAGATCACGTTTTTGTTGAAGAGCGCACAGTCGATGTCCACATCCGCCGTTTACGCAAAGCACTTGAACCCTCGAAGCACGACGCTCATATCGAAACAGTCCGCGGCAGCGGGTACCGCTTTACGCCACTGATTCCGAAATCTTAAGCTTGATGCGACAATCGAGCGCATGAGCTGGAGACGCACTCTATTTTTTGTTGGCTTTTGGTCAGCGATTGCGCTTGCGATTGAGTATCGCTGGCAAAGCTCGCTGGGCTGGGTCACGCTCGCGCTCGGCACAGGGCTGTTGCTCGTGCTGCGTCGCAGGCACGCTGGGCATGTCGCGCGCTGGATCTTGTCCCCCGAGGAAGATCCTCCTGCAAACGTAGGCCCCTGGGATGACGTTGTTGCGGCGCTGTATCGGCGTATCCGCGATCAGGTCGCCACAATCCAAGAGCTTGAAGAAACGAGCACCAGCGCCATGGCCGCGGGGCAAGCGCTTCCTGTGGGGGTCGTCACGCTCACCACAGACCTACAAATCAGATGGTTCAATCTCGCTGCAGAAAAACAATTACATCTGAAACCAGAGCACGATCTCGGACAGAACTTACAAAACATTATTCGTGCCCCTGCTTTTGCGGCCTATGTGAAAGGTGAGAACTGGTCTGAGCCGCTTACCTTGAAAATCAACCATGCCAGCGGTAACTACAACCTGCTGCTGCGCTTGGTGCCTTATGCACGTGACCGTACCTTGCTGATCACGCGCGACCTCACGCAAATTGAAAAACTTGAAACGACGCGACGCGATTTTGTTGCGAACGTATCACACGAAATGCGCACCCCTCTCACAGTGCTCGCCGGCTTTGTTGAAACCTTGCGCGATGCCCCCGAGGGGGCGTTAAGCGAACAACAACGCGAACATTTTTTTGGCTTGATGTCTGAACAAGCGCAGCGGATGCAGGCGCTGGTGACTGATTTACTGACACTTTCCGACCTTGAGACCTCCCCAAGTGCAGAATTAACGCCTGTGGGTATTACGCAACTCCTCGAGGTTGCGCGCACACAAATCGAAGCGCTCTCTGCAGGGCGCCACCGCTGGGACTGGAACATCGAACCCGGCGTGAACCTTGCCGGTAACGCGTCGGAGCTATCGTCTGCCTTCTCAAATCTGCTGACAAACGCTATTCGTTATACGCCAGATACCGGCACCATCAGCGTGACATGGCAAAGCCTGCCAGACGGCCGCGCTCGGTTTAGCGTCACGGACACAGGCATCGGCATCGCCGCTGAACACCTGCCGCGTTTAAGCGAGCGCTTTTACCGGGTAGACCGGGGTCGCTCGCGCGCACTAGGCGGAACAGGCCTGGGGCTTGCCATCACTAAACATGTCGCCATGCGACACGATGCCGCCCTAGAGGTACAAAGCAAGATCGGTCAAGGGAGCTGTTTTAGCTTAGTATTTCAAGCCGAGCGCGTGCTGCGTACCTCCTAGCAGCAACGGTCTTCTCTAAAGACTCAAAAACGGCTTAAACTGCATTCATTCACGCATCCGTTGCGTTTATCCTTTGCAGCCTTGTGCACAGCATGATCGCACCGACCTTCAACTTTCGCCATCAGGGCGACCATTGCCTCAGCCTCGACTTTGGCGACTCCATTCTCGCCGAGACGGGTTTGATTTGTCTGGCTGCCGCCGAAAAAATCCGGCAAGCAGGCTTGCCAGGCGTCACCGACGTGGTCCCCTCTTACACCGGTGTAGCCGTCCATTACCACGCAGATACGCACACAGGCTTGCCCAACTTTCAATCGCTGTCCAAACAACTGGCCGCCTTGATTGCAAGCGGGCTCGCGCAAACTGAGCGCACCTCACGGACAATCGATATCCCGGTCTGCTACGGTGGCGAGCACGGCCCAGACCTGAGCGACGTTGCAAAGGCAACCGGTCTGACCGAGCAAGAAGTCATCCACATGCATTGTGCGCCCGGCAGTATGGTTTTTATGCTGGGCTTCGCGCCAGGGCACCCTTATATCGGCATCCACGATCCCTTATTCGCGTTGCCACGCCGCGACGTCCCGCGCACTGTGGTACCCGCGGGTTCGGTCGCAATTGCTAACCGTCAGTCAACGATCTACCCCACACGCCTGCCAGGCGGTTGGCATATTTTGGGCGCTACCCCGCTTAAGTTATTCGATCTAGATCGCCCACAGCCAACCTTACTGTTGCCCGGCGATCAGATTCGTTTTGTCCCGATCTCGTCAGATGAATTTGATCGACTCGCGGCTCAGCAAAATCAGGTGCAAGGATGAGCGTGATTGTTCTGAAACCCGGCATGCTGAGCACCTTTCAAGATCTCGGTCGCTTTGGTCAACAGCACTTAGGCGTGTCGGTTGCGGGCGCGATGGATCAACGCGCCCATCGGTTGGCGAACGTGCTTGTGGGCAATGCTCCCAACATTGCCACGCTTGAGATCACACTGACGGGCCCGACGCTTCGCTTTACCAAGCCGTGCTGCATCGCGCTTTGCGGTGCCGACCTGAGTGCGGCCTTAAACGGACAACCGCTTGCTCTAAATCGTCCCCTGATTGTGCGCGCCAAAGATGAGCTCAGCTTTGGCGCACGCCAATACGGCACTCGCAGTTATCTGGCGGTGCACGGCGGCTTTGCCCTGACGCCGGTACTTGGCAGCACCAGTACCTATCTGCGCAGCGCAATGGGGGGATGGCAGGGCCGCGCGTTGCGACGTGACGACGAAATTCCGCTCGTGCAACCACTGAAAAACAAAGCGCTTGAAGAGCTCGCCATGGACTTATGGGCGCTCAAAATCTATCTGCCGAGTGCCCTTGCAGAATCGCGCCAACCTCACGTGCGTCTCATCAAAGGACAACAGTGGGAAGAATTCACCCCTGAGAGCTGCGCCGCCTTACTCACCGAGCCCTACCGCATTAGCCCCGACTCTGAGCGGATGGGCTATCGGCTTCAAGGCGCACCTCTTTTAATGTCGACCCCGCGACAAATGATCTCTGAGGGCACAACCTTTGGCACCATCCAGGTGCCGGCCGGTGGCCAGCCCATTATCTTGATGGCCGATCGTCAAACGACCGGCGGCTATCCCAAAATAGCCTATGTCGCGAGTATCGACCTACCCCGCCTTGCTCAAATGGGGCCAGGCGATATGGTGAGCTTCAAAGCGATCAGCCTTGAGCAGGCGCAAGCTCTTGAGGTTGCCCGCGCGCAAGCCTTTGCGACCCTTGCACAAACTCTACAACCTATGCGAACCTTGTTGCTTAATCATTGAGGACATCATGACACTAAAAATTGACCTGAACTGCGATATGGGCGAAAGCTTTGGCGTTTGGAAATTAGGCAACGATGAGGCCATCTTGCCTTTCGTCTCGTCAGCCAATATCGCCTGCGGTTTTCACGGTGGGGATCCGGCCACGATGCGTAAGACCGTCGCGGCAGCGCTCAAGCAAGGCGTAGCCCTCGGCGCCCACCCGGGCCTGCCAGATCTTCAAGGGTTTGGGCGTCGCAATATGGCCATCACCGATCAAGAAGCCTACGACATGATGGTGGTACAGATTGGCGCCTTGGCTGGCGTCGCAGCCTCACAAGGCGCCCGTCTACGCCACGTCAAAGCGCATGGCCAGCTCTACAACATGGCGGTCAAAGACGAAGGGCTCGCGCGTGCGTTGGCTCAAGCGACCTACGATGTAGATCGCGAGCTTGTCTTTTTTGTCTTAGCGGGAAGTGCGATGGTGCCAATCGCCCAGTCGATTGGACTACGAGTGGCACAAGAGGTCTTTGGTGATCGTACCTACTCACCCGACGGCACGCTCAGCCCACGTAACAAACCAGGCGCCATGATCGAAGACGTGCAAGTATCGATCAAACACGTTTTACAAATGGTACAAACAGGCACGCTGACCGCCAACGACGGCACTGTCGTGAAGGTGCAGGCTGATACGCTGTGTATTCACGGCGACCAACCGGGTGCCGTCATGTTTGCCAAAGCAATCCGCGAGGCGCTTGTGAATGCGGGGATTGAAGTCGCGGCTTGAGCCGGGTATTAAAGTCGGCTTGAGGCAAGCCTTGCTCTAGGCTTGCGTCTCAGCACGATGCTGG
Organism: uncultured Alcaligenaceae bacterium; assembly: GCA_937952975.1. GTDB lineage: Bacteria > Pseudomonadota > Gammaproteobacteria > Burkholderiales > Burkholderiaceae_B > Zwartia. The sequence goes on along the minus strand of CALFXX010000062.1, from coordinate 6,525 downwards.
CTTGAAGCAGGGCTCAAAGCCTAAGCGCTGATCGGGCAGGCACTTAACAAGCGATCAGCGATGTACAGGTCTTGCAAAGCGATGCCTGAACTATCAAAAATGGTAATGGCTTGGTCGTCTTGGCGACCCAAGGCCTGCCCACTGAGCACAGTACCAATTTGCGTCAATGCAACGGCGCCCGCCTGAATCAAGGCCGCCGCATGTTGAAACTCGCCAATCACCACTGATTGTGCCGCTAAGTCACAAAATAGCTTCGAGCGTCCATACAAGCCCGTCGGCAACTCTTGCTTGCCCACACCATCTGCGCCCATGCACGAAATATGGGTACCTGGGCGTATCCAGTCTGCTTCAAACAGCGGCGCTTTTGCGGGTGTTGCCGTCACGATGATATCAGCGCGTGCACAAGCATCTTGCGCCGATGCGCGCTCGACTTTCAATCCGTGCGCAGCCAAACGCTGAGCAAAACGCTCGGCGCGCGCCGCATCGGCATTGACCACCAAGACTGTCTCGATATTGCGAATGCGAGCGATCGCCATACAGTCGTAGCCGGCCTGATTGCCCGCACCAAACGCCGCAAGCGTCTTGGCATCTTTACGCGCCAGCTGATTCGTTGCGACTGCGTCTGCCGCAGCAGTGCGAAACGCGTTGACAACGCCCGACTCAATGACCGCATGCACACCACCCGTGTCCTGATTAAACAACACAGTCACTGAGTTATGCGTCGGCAGACCTCGTGCTGTATTGCCGGGCCAAATAAACCCCATCTTCAAACCCGCGAGCGCCTCTGTCGCACCAGACTTCACCGAAAAACGGTTGCTCGGATTTGATCCGTGGGCAATCAGCGCCGGAAACACCACCGAGCCTTGTGCGCCAGCCGCCTGAAAGGCCTCGCTTATCGCTTCAAAGGCCATTTCGTGTGTGACGATTGCAGACGATTGCGCTTCAGGGATATATCGCATGAACGTTCAAACCTTATGCTTCAGTATGTTTTCACGAGAGCGCAACTTAGAGTCGCCAGCACGCTAAACCAGCACACGCTCAATACCGCCATCATTCGCTTTTTTAACGTACTCTTCAAGCCAGTTTTCACCCAAAATCAAACGCGCCATTTCAACCACAATGTAGTCTGCTTTCGCTGCCGTATCTTGTTCAAAGCGCGACAAACCCTGCATACACGAGGGGCACGAGGTCAACATCTTGATGTCTCCCTCAAAGCCATCGGCACGCAATTCTTTTGTGTTTTTAGCGAGCTCTTCTTCTTTACGAAACCGCACCTGCGTTGAAATATCGGGTCGAGTCACCGCTAGCGTGCCCGACTCTCCGCAGCAGCGTTCGGTTTTAATCGCCGAATCGCCTACGAGCGACCGCACGGTTTTCATTGGATCTTGCAGCTTCATGGGCGTATGGCAAGGGTCGTGATACATGTACCGCGTACCTTGCACACCATCGAGCTTGATGCCTTTTTCGAGCAGATACTCGTGAATATCGATCAAGCGACAACCCGGAAAGATCTTGTCAAACTCGTAGCCTGACAGCTGGTCGTAGCATGTGCCACAGCTGACGACAACGGTTTTGATGTCAAGATAATTTAACGTGTTGGCCACGCGATGAAATAATACCCGGTTATCCGTAATGATTTTTTCGGCTTTATCGTTCATGCCGTTACCGCGCTGCGGGTAACCGCAGCACAAATAACCTGGCGGCAACACGGTCTGCACGCCAGCATGCCAAAGCATCGCTTGCGTAGCCAACCCAACCTGCGAAAACAGGCGCTCAGAGCCACAGCCTGGAAAATAAAACACCGCCTCTGTTTCGGCTGACGTTTCGCGCGGCCGGATGATCGGCACGTAATCAGAGTCTTCGATGTCTAACAACTTGCGTGCAGTTTGCTTGGGTAAATTGCCCGGCATTTTTTTATTAATAAAATGCACAACCTGCTCGCGCATGGCAGGCTTACCCACTGTTGCAGGGGGTTGAGCCGTTTGCTTACGCGCAAACTTTGAAAACAAATCATGTACAAAGCGCTGCACCTTGTACCCGACACCCACCATGGCAAGTCGTGTCGCATTAATCGTTGCAGGATCTTTGGCGTTTAAAAAGAACATCGCGGCAGAGGTGCCGGGATTGAACGATTTATGACCCATGCGCCGCAACAAAGCACGCATGTTCATCGACACATCGCCAAAGTCAATATCGACTGGACACGGGTTGTAACACTTATGGCATACCGTGCAGTGATCAGCAACGTCTTCGAACTCTTCCCAGTGTTTCAAGCTAATCCCGCGACGAGTTTGCTCTTCGTACAAGAACGCTTCAATCAACAGCGACGTTGCCAAAATTTTATTGCGTGGTGAGTACAGCAAATTGGCACGCGGCACGTGCGTGGCGCACACCGGCTTACATTTACCGCAACGCAAACAATCTTTGATCGAATGACTGATCGCACCAATATCGCTTTGCTGCATGATGATGGATTCATGTCCCATCAAACCAAAGCTTGGCGTCCAGGCGTTACGCAGGTCTGCCCCGGGCATGAGTTTGCCCGCGTTAAAGTGGTTATCCGGATCAATCTTGCGTTTGTAATCCTGAAAAGGTGCAAGCTCGCTTTCCGATAAAAACTCGTACTTTGTCAGGCCAATGCCGTGCTCGCCAGAGATCACGCCGTCGAGGTCGCGCGCGATTTGCATGATGCGAACCACCACAGCATTCGCTTCGCCAAGCATCTCGTAATCGTCAGAGTTAACAGGGATATTTGTATGCACGTTGCCATCGCCAGCGTGCATATGCAAGGCAACAAAAACGCGACTTTTCAAGATGCGCGCATGGACTGCCTGCAATTCGGCCATGACCGGGGCGAAATCTGCGCCGCTAAACAAACCTGCTAGTTCTGCCTTGACTTCGTTTTTCCAGGATATCCGAAGGCTGCGATCTTGCGCCACATCAAACAGACGGGCCGAGGGTTGATGATTCAGACGTTCGCGCACCGAATCGACCAATGCCCCCAAGCCATAAAGCTCAAGGGACTCGAGCGCCTGCCTGAGCGACAAATCAAGGTTGTCATGCACCCATTTCCAGCGCCGACGTACGCGTTCAAGCACTTCGAGCGCCTGTACTTTGCGCTCGTTGAGCGCCTCTTCGATCGACACGCCTTCTTCAGTGCTGCGGTCAAGCTTGGCCACCGGCAACACACCGGCACAAACCGCTTCAAGAGCATCAAGCAACTTTAGCTTATTACGGATCGACAGCTCAATATTGATGCGCTCGATGTGGTCGGTGTACTCACCCATCCGATCAAGCGGAATCACCACGTCTTCATTAATTTTGAACGCGTTGGTGTGGCGCGCAATGGCGGCCGTGCGAGCACGGTCAAGCCAAAACTTTTTACGCGCCTCGGCGCTGACGGCAATAAAGCCTTCGCCGTGACGTGTGTTGGCAAGTCGAACGACTTCGCTGGTGGCTGCGGCAACCGCCGACTCATCGTCACCCACGATATCGCCAAACAACACCATCTTTGGCAACACACCGCGCTTACTTTTGGTTGAATAACCCACCGCGCGCAAGTAGCGCTCGTCTAGATGCTCGAGCCCGGCCAATAACGCACCACGCGTACGACCCGTCTCGTCAAGGTAGTTTTTAATTTCGACAATAGAAGGGATCGAATCACGCGCCTGACCAAAAAACTCGAGGCAAACCGTGCGCGTATGGCGAGGCATACGGTGCAAGACCCAACGCGCGGCCGTAATGAGGCCATCACAACCTTCTTTTTGCACGCCAGGCAGGCCCGATAAAAACTTATCGGTTACATCTTTACCCAAGCCAACTTTGCGCAACCCCGCGCCATCAACATCAAGAATTTCAGTACGCAAAGGACGTTCGCCTGCCGGGGCCGTACCATCGGACCACGTCAGCTCAAAACGAACGCGCCCAGCCTCGTGGATTTTGCCAAGATTATGCTCAAGGCGCGTCACGTCGAGCCAGTTGCCCTCTGGATCAACCATGCGCCACCAGGCGAGATTGTCTAACGCAGTCCCCCAAAGTACGGCTTTTTTACCGCCCGCGTTCATGGCGACATTACCGCCCACACACGAGGCATCTGCCGAAGTCGGATCCACTGCAAAAACAAATCCTGCGAGTTCGGCGGCTTCGGAAACCCGCTTGGTGACAACGCCAGCACCCGCACGCACAGTCGCCACAGGTTCGGCAACCCCAGGTAAGGATATATGCTCAACTGCACCAAGGGTATCGAGTTTTTCGGTGTTAATCACCGCCGAGCGCCAGGTCAAGGGGATCGCGCCGCCGGTGTAACCGGTGCCGCCCCCTCTGGGTACGATGGTCAAACCCAATTCAATACAGCCACGCACTAAACCGGCAATTTCGTCTTCAGTATCAGGGGTGAGCACAACAAACGGGTATTCAACGCGCCAGTCGGTCGCGTCTGTGACATGCGACACGCGCGATAACCCATCAAACTTGATGTTGTCGCGCGCGGTAAGTCGACCCAAGGTTTTTTGCACTTGGCGTCGCAAACGACCAATTTGCTCAAACTCTTGCTCAAACGCCTTGACCGCCATGCGCGCGCGATCAAGTAAGTGAGCTACTTTTTCATCACGCCCGGCGTCGTCACCCACGCGACGCTTATCAATCTCGGTCAACCGGTGTTGCAAGGCTTCGATCAGTAACTTGCGACGCTTGGGGTTGTCGAGCAAGTCGTCTTGCAAATAAGGGTTGCGTCGGACCACCCAGATATCACCCAACACCTCGTAGAGCATCCGGGCCGAGCGACCCGTGCGGCGCTCGCCGCGCAGATCGAACAGCAGGGCCCAGGCATCATCGCCCAATAGGCGGCAGACCACTTCTCGATCTGAAAAAGAGGTGTAGTTGTAGGGGATTTCGCGCAAGCGTGCCTGCGAATCAGACAAAGGCTCGGCGTTTAACAGGTGGCTAGCAAACGGGGCGTTCATAGGTCAGAAATCTTGGAGGTTGCCCTTAAAGACTTATTTTAAGCGATGCTACAAAAGTGTTTGGAATACCCCCAAGACTTGGGGTCGGACAACCTTGCTCGCGGTAGGGACGCTGACGCACCGGGCGACCTGGCGCGGGCCACCAAGCCTAGCCTTGCTGCGCACACGGCCCTAAGACAGCCACAATGACAATACGCCGCCAAGCGCCAAATAACGGGCAAACTTACCAAGAATCATGTAGATGAGGCACGGTAACCACGGCAGGCGCAGCCACCCCGCCACGCCGCAAAGCGGATCTCCAATGATGGGCAACCAAGAAAGCAACAGGGCAGGTGCACCAAAACGCTGTACCCAAGCCTGAGCTCGTGTTTTTTGTGCAGACTCCTGCGCGACGCTGCCAACCGCGCTGCTGCCGGCCCCAGCTTGATCGGCTTGTTGGTGCGCCGGCGAGGCGAAGGCTTGAAGTCGCGGTCGTCGCCAACGCTTGTACGCGCGCTGCGCGCCCGCACCCATCCAATACGTGATGAAGCCTCCGATGCTATTACCAGCCGTTGCCACGGCAATAGCGGTCCAAAAAAAATCTGGCTGTAGCGCCAGATAGCCTAAAAATATCGGCTCAGATCCAACAGGCAAGATCGTCGCGGCAAGCACACTGATCAAAAAAATCGCCCCTAAACCGACCGACGGTAAGGCGAACAGATCCAGCAAAGTAGAAAACAATGAATCCAGCACACACTCCTCGCGCGTCAATCGGCTTATGTGACGCATGGGATAATGACCCTTTCAGAGTGCGTGGTACGTCGCCACGAAACTCCTGCACCATGTAAGCGCGACCAAGGGCCCCATGAACATCGACTATCTGAAACGCATTTTGACATCGAAAGTGTATGACGTGGCGATTGAGACACCGCTTGATCGGGCTCCGCAGCTCTCTGCGCGTATTGGCAACAACGTCTGGCTCAAACGCGAAGACACCCAACCCGTGTTCAGCTTTAAGCTGCGTGGCGCTTATAACAAAATGGCGCATTTGCCTCAGGCTACATTGGCGCGCGGCGTGATCGCGGCGTCGGCGGGCAACCATGCCCAGGGAGTCGCCCTGGCGGCGCAGCGCCTAAACTGTAAGGCGACGATTGTGATGCCCACCACCACCCCCGCGGTCAAGATAGACGCAGTGCGCGCGCTTGGCGCGCAAGTCGTTTTACAAGGGGATAGTTTTAGTGACGCCTATACGCACGCCGTCACGCTTGAAAAAAAACATAGTCTGACCTTCGTGCATCCGTTTGATGATCCAGATGTCATCGCCGGTCAAGGCACGATTGGCATGGAAATCTTGCGGCAACATACGGGGCCAATTGATGCCATTTTTGTGGCGATTGGCGGCGGTGGGCTCATCAGTGGCATCGCTGCCTATGTGAAGCAGCTACGCCCGGACATCAAGATCATTGGTGTTCAAACGGTTGACTCTGACGCCATGGTCAAAAGCGTGCATGCGGGTCGACGTATCACCCTGCCTGAAGTTGGCTTGTTTTCTGATGGCACCGCAGTCAAGCAAGTGGGCGTCGAA
>CALFXX010000061.1 GCA_937952975.1 uncultured Alcaligenaceae bacterium | reverse complement strand
CAGGCATGGCCAGCGGGCCCCTCATCGGCACCATCATCAAGCCCAGCATCGGATTTACGCCGGATGAAACGGCAGCGCTTGTGCAGGAATTATGCGACGCCGAGATTGATTTTATCAAAGACGATGAATTGCAAGGCGATGCGTCGCATTGTCCGTTTGATGACCGCGTGCGGGCCGTGATGCGGGTTATCCGCACGCATCGCGACCGTACCGGCAAGACGGTGATGTATGCGTTCAATCTCACAGGCGAATTGGATGAGATGCGGCGACGCCATGATCTTGTGAAAAGCGAAGGCGGCACCTGCATCATGGCGAGCCTGAATTCCGTCGGTCTCGTCGGTATGATTGAACTGGCCCGCCACACGGCCTTGCCGATTCATGGGCATCGCAACGGGTGGGGTTATTTGAGCCGTCATCCTTCGCTTGGTTGGGAGTATAAGGCTTGGCAAAAAATCTGGCGTCTTGCAGGGGTTGATCACTTACATGTCAATGGGCTGCGCAACAAATTTAGCGAGAGCGATGAGTCTGTCATTGCTGCGGCGCGCTCTGTCGGCGCCCCTCTGTATGCACAGACGCCGATGACCGCCGTACCGGTCTTTAGCTCGGCGCAGACTGGCCTGCAAGCACACGACACGATCAAAGCGATCGGTCATTCGGATTTAATCGTAACAGCGGGTGGGGGTATCTTTGGCCATCCTGATGGTGTCGCGGCCGGAGTCCGGGCCTTACGACAAGCCTACGAAGCCGCTGAAGCGGGCACAACTCTTGCGCACTATAGTCAAGAGCACCCTGAGTTAAAGCGTGCCCTGACCTTTTGGTAACGACTGTGGCTGAACTCAAGCAGACATTGCCAGACGGGCCCTTGCTCACCTATTACGGCGACGACTTTACCGGCTCAACCGATGTGATGGAAGCCTTCACGGCTGCGGGTATCGACACAGTTTTGTTTTTGCAGTTACCTCGCCCGTCAGACTTAGAGCGCTTTAAACACATGCGTTGTGTCGGGCTCGCGGGCCTATCGCGCAGCCAAACGCCTGCATGGATGCAACAGCATTTGCCCGCGATCTTTCAAAGCCTCGCCGACATTGGCGCTCCAATTTTGCACTATAAAGTCTGCTCAACCTTTGACTCCTCTGCCACGATCGGGTCGATTGGACAAGCAATCGATATCGGCATGAAGGTCACGCAGGCACAGTGGTCGCCAATGGTCGTTGGGGCTCCACGCCTGAAACGTTATCAAGTCTTTGGACATTTATTTGCCGCGGCAAACGGGGTTGTTTACCGCATTGATCGACATCCGACAATGTCGCGTCACCCAGTGACCCCCATGAGCGAAGGCGATCTGACGGTTCATCTTGCAAAACAAACAGCAAGGCGTATTGCACTGATCGATGTTTCTGACATGGCCGAGAATCAAGGGCAAGTCAAACTCGAGACCGTAATGGGTGGTGATCAGCCTATTATCATGATCGACGTTACCGATCGACCCACCCAGATCGAGGCGGGTCGTCTGATTTGGGAAAATCGGGGCAAACAAGTGTTCAGCGCCTCGTCTTCAGGATTACAGTACGCCTTAACTGCCTACTGGCGCCACCAAGGCATGATCCCAAGTACGCAACACCTACCCACGGCCCGCGAGGTCGCTTGCATCGCGGCGGTCAGTGGCAGCTGCTCGCCAATGAGCGGCGAACAAATCAAGTGGGCCCGTGCCAATGGCTTTAGCGCCTTACGCGTAGAGATCTCGCTGGCTCTTGATGAAGAGCAGTGCCAAATAGAAATTAACCGTCTAGCAAACCTGGCGATCGCTGCTCTGGCAAAAAATATTTCACCCCTCATTTTTTCAGCTGAAGGTCCTGACGACCCCGCTGTGACAAATTTTGATCAGACGGCGCATGCTGCGCGTTTGAATCGCATGCAAGCAGCTCAAAAAATCGGTGAGGTTTTAGCCGAGATTATGCGCAGAGTTCTTGATGGCTCGACAGTCAAACGAATCGTTGTCGCCGGGGGGGATAGTTCTGGTGCGGTGGCGAGCCACTTAGGGATTCGAGCGTTAACCTTATGTGCAGGCATCACACCTGGGGTGCCCTTGTGTCGCGCATGGTCTGACAATGCTCAGCGCGACGGACTCGAGATCGCTTTAAAAGGCGGACAGATGGGAGGACCGAGCTTTTATGGTGACATCCGAGCAGGTCGAAAGTGTGAGTAAGAGAATGATGCCATGACAAGCGAACCGATTCAAAGACGAAAGCTGTATCAAGAGGTTCTTGATCGACTGATGCAGCGCATTGAGCGCGCAGAACTCAAACCAGGCGATCAATTGCCCTCTGAACGCGAGCTGATGGAAACCTATGGCGTTGGGCGCGTCGCCGTACGCGAGGCACTTCAAGACTTGGCACGCTCAGGGATTGTGGAAATTTCTCACGGCGAGCGCGCGCGCGTTGCAACACCAACCGCAAGCCTGTTGATCGATCAAATTGCAGAAGGCGCTCGCCATTTATTACGCATTCAACCTGAGACGCTTGAACACGTGAAAGAGGCGCGCGTATTTTTAGAAACCGGCATGGTGCGACTCGCTGCAGAAAAAGCAACCGACGAAGACATCAAGCAGTTATACCTTCGGCACGAAGAGCAACGCGCTGCCCTGCAAAATAGCGAACTGTTCATGAAGCACGACATGCTGTTTCATCGTGAAATCGCCCGTATCAGTTGCAATCCTATCTTCCCGGCCATCGTTGAGGCCTTGTTTGGCTGGGCGAGCGCTTATTACCAATCAATCGTTCACGCGCCGGGCGCAGAAAGTCTCACACTCGCCGAACATCAAAAAATCATCGAAGCCATTACTGCTCATGATGGTGAGGGTGCGGTGCAGGCCATGCGCAATCATCTAAACCGCGCAGACGAACTCTACAAAACAGCTGTCAGACGTCAGTAAAATTAGAACATCCTGGTTTTAGCTCAACACGAGACAATTATGACAACAGTCACTCGAATCCTCCACCGCTCAATTCGCTTAGGTCTCGGCGCCGTTAGCCTCGCCTTGGCCGTGCTCAGCTTGCACAGCCCGGTCTACGCACAAGCTAGCTATCCAGACAAACCTATTCGACTCGTCGTGCCCTACACCCCAGGAGGTGGCGCTGACACGAACTCGAGAATGCTCGCGCAGCCGATGTCTGCCATTTTGGGTCAACCTATCATTATCGAAAATAGGCCGGGCGCCAGTGGCGTAGTAGGCGCGATGGCGGTGTTACAAGCGCCCACCGACGGCTACACCGTGTTTTATGACACGTTTCCGTATGCCGTAAATGCAGTGATGCGCGACCTGCCCTTTGACCCCGTGAAAGACATGATCCCGGTGTCACAGGCGATCAACATGCCACTGATCCTGGTGATCCCTGCCTCAAGCCCTTTTAAAACGCTAAAAGACTTGGTTGATTTCGCCAAAGCTAATCCAAATAAACTCGACTACGGATCTTACGGCGCGGGTGGCGCTGCTCATTTAGCGGCTGAATTACTACAACGCGATGCCGGCATCAAATGGACGCATGTCCCTTACAAGGGCGGCGCTCAAGCGATTGCTGATGTCTTAGCGGGAAGATTAGCTGGATATTTTTCAAACCCAATCACTGCTCTGCAACATTTAAAATCTGGAAAACTGCGCGCATTGGCAACAACAGGTACGGCCAGAATGGAGGCACTGCCTGATGTACCAACGTTTGAAGAGGCCGGTTACGCAGGTTTTAGAGTGGTCGAATGGAATGGCTTCTTTGTTGCCAAAGGTACGCCGACAAACATTATTGAGCGGCTCGCAAAAGCTGTAAACGAGGCCACCAAAGACCCCGCCGTCAAAGCGCGCATGGAGTCAATGGGGATTGAACCTGTGGGAAATACACCCGAGCAATTCACAAGCTTCTTGCAAGGCGAAATCAAACAGTGGCGCGCACTCGTTCAAAGCAACAACATACGCGCCGATTAATTTGTATCGTGAGCACAAAGCTATACCGCTACAACTGACCTCGTCTCAAAACGGGGTTCATACAGCGATCCCCGAGTTGAATAGTGAGAAGGCTGTTAGCTGATCGTCACGCCACCATCAATCACCATACTTTGCCCAGTCATAAACGAACCGGCCTGCGACGCTAAAAAGACAGCAGCGCCAGCGATCTCGTCAGGCTCACCAATTCGGCGTAGTGGCGTGGTCGACACGCGCTTGGCTAGGTTGGCTTCGTCTTCCCACAAGGCGCGCGCGAAATCAGTTTTCACTAAACCGGGGGCAATGCAATTGACGCGAATATTGTGTGGGCCGTATTCAACCGCCAGATTACGTGCGAGTTGCATATCGGCAGCCTTACTAATGCCATAGGCCCCAATCACCGACGACCCCTTCAGCCCCCCAATCGACGATACGATAATAATTGAGCCAGCGCGTCGAGCAATCATCTCGGGGACAACGTAACTGATCAACCAGTGGTTGGCCACGATATTGTTGTCTAAGATCTTACGAAACTGATCGTCAGCAATGTTGGCTTGCGGGCCGTAGTAGGGATTACTTGCCGCGTTACACACCAAGATATCAACCTTGCCAAACTCGCGCTTGGCGACGGCCACTAAGTTTTCAAGCTCTGCTTTTGACGAAATATTAGCGGGCACAGAAATGGCAGTGTTTGCGCCATGGCGCGCATTGATAGCATCGACGACCTCTTGGCAGGCTGGCGCCTTACGCGACGAGATCACCACTTTAGCGCCGTGTTCAGCCATGCGCTCGGCAATGGCTTTGCCAATGCCGCGCGATGACCCAGTAATAATCGCAACTTGTCCTTCGAGATTAAATAGGTTCATGTTTATTGTCCCTTGTTAGTTTTTTAAAAGTTCTTTTGTCAGTTCATCAAAATATACCAACGCTCATCACATCCCTAAAGCTTCATGTAGCAGCCAAACCCTTACGCAACAACTCATCAATCAGTTCGTTCATCCCGATTACCCGAGCCTCAGCAAGCGCGCGCAACTCACTCGCTAATTGAGCGTTCAATTTGACCGCAAAAGGGATCAGCCCTTTTTCTTGATCCAGTTTTCGCTGCTCTTTACGATCGAGCACACCACCTGCCGCAAAGCGGTCAGGCGTGCCGGCTTGCTTCAGTTTGCCATCTATTTTTAGGCCCAAATTTTTGTACAGATCAGTCTTTTTCATGCAACAGGCCCTTCGTGTAAACCACGACGACAAACGTTAAAGATTATGCAGAGGCGCAATCTTTTGTACTACGAACAACAGGCAAAGCTCGCAACGAGGCCGCTAAACCTGAACCGTCGTCACATCGTATTCATACAGCCACTGATAGCGGGCCCGAACCTTTTCAGGGGTCCACTCACGGTTCACGTATTCTTCGGCAGAGGCTGCATCAGCCAGTGTACGACTTTGAAAGCGTTTACCGTTTTCGGCCGAGCCCAACACCACTTTGGTGGTGCGCTCGATGCGCGCTTGCTGATAGCGTTCAAGCCCACGTTCAATATCGTCGCCCGCCGCCTCAAGTGCGCGCGCCAACACAACACCGTCTTCTAAGGACATCACAGCGCCTTGTGCAAGCATCGGCAGCATCGAGTGGCATGCGTCCCCCAGCAAACTCACACGCCCAATACTCCATTGGGGCAAAGGCTCACGTCCCATTAGCGCCCACTTATAGGGCTTAGAAAAAAGCCTGATCATGCTGTGAATGTCATCATGCCATCCGGCAAACGTCGCATGACACTCTTCGTGCGTACCTTGCGCGCTCCAGGATTCGACCTGCCAGCCCTCGACTTCCATGATGCCGTTGAAATTCATGTATTCACCGCGATGCACGGGATAATGCACAACATGGCCACCGGGCCCGACCCAGTTCGTGCCGACCATTCTGCGCATATGGGCAGGAAGCTTATCCATGGGCACCACACCACGCCAAGAGAGCATCCCTGTGTAGACCGGATGATCGTCACCAAACAGCCCATGGCGAATACGAGAATGCACGCCATCCGCACCGATGAGGCAATCACCTTGAACAGTGTGGGTCTGACCCGCGGTTTCGTATTGCAGCGTCACACCTGTCGAAGATTGTTCAAACCCAATACAACGCGCATTTAAGTGAATAGCATCTGGTTTTTCGCGACGCACACCATCAACCAAGACAGCCAGCAGATCAGGTCGATACGTTAAATAATGACCAAAGCCATAACGCTCAACTGACTCGAGCCCCACTTCAAACAGTTTCCAGGCCTGACCAGTATTCCAGAGACGAATCTCTTTGCCTTCGGCCTCACAGGCTAACTCCCGAAACTCTGGCAAGACGCCAAGTTCATGCAAGACACGCGCCCCGTTGGCACTTAACTGTACCCCTGCGCCGACCTCACGCAGTTCAGAGGCTTGTTCATATACGTCGACGTCGAAACCTCGCTTAAGCAAGGCTAATGCAGCGGCCAAACCACCAATCCCACCACCCGCAATCAAGATATGCGGACGTTTTGTTTTTTTTATCGTCATCTTTAAACTCATCGATTATCGGACGCCTCGCTCAATGTAGTCTGCCCAATGTCACAGCGACTACATCTCAATTTTCAGCGCAACCGAAATATTACCGCAGTGATCAATCGCGCTAAACTTAGGAATGATAAAAATAGTAGGCTCTCTGAGACAGATCTTTGAACGTAGCGCTTTACGTCATCCCGGTTTTCGCAGGCTCTGGATGACCACTCTGCTGTCGTCTACGGCGCGCTGGGCTGATTTGGTAGTGGTCGGTTGGCTCACCTTAGAATTAACTGACTCAGCCCTCATGGTAGGAATTGTGACCTCCTGCAAAATGGCGGGCTATCTCTTAGCACCGATGATGGGCGTCGCGGCAGACCGCCTTGATCGGCGAAAGCTATTGATTGTTGCGTCGGTGGTCAGCGGCTTGATCTCCGTCACCATGTTGTTCTTGCTCAGTACCGGTTGGCTAACAGTCGGTTATTTGATTGCGCTCTCGCTCGTCAGCAGTCTGACATGGGCACTTGACAACCCGACACGCCAAGCGTTCATCCCCGACCTCGTTGACCCAGATGACCTCACCAATGCGATCGCTATGAACTCGGTGGCAACCGAACTCACGGTAATTGTTGGTCCGGCGCTGGGGGGCTTATTCATCCCGATTTTAGGCATCAGCGGAGCGTACTGTCTGATTGCACTGATCTATTGCTTGGACTTATTTGTACTTTTGCGACTGAATGGGGTCAAACAGACGACCGCAAAAATACATGAGCCGCCGTTCAAAAGCTTACTCAGCGGTTTTAACTACGCCTGGAATAATCACGCCGTGCTGGTGCCCCTACTGATCGCCTTAATGCTCAACCTTTTTGTCGCGCCCTATCGGTATTCGTTCTTACCGCTCTTTGCCCGCTACGTCTTAGATGCAGGCCCCGCGGGCTATGGCTTTTTGACCTCAATGGCGGGCTGCGGCGCCCTGGCGACGGGGCTCTGGTTAGTCTCACAAAAAAAATCAGGTCACCGAGGTCGCATGCTGGTAGTGGGTGGGCTGCTATGGCCATTCAGTTTGTTTCTATTTTCGCTTTCGACCTCTTACTACCTATCGCTACTGTTGATATTTTTGGCAGGCATTGTGCAAGCCATCTGCTGGACCATGATCGCAACCATCATTTTAAGTAATACCGAACAGTCGATGCGCGGTCGCGTCATGGGCATACGCACAGGGGTTGTAATCAGCTTGCCTTTCGGAAATCTTTTGGCCGGCGCCGCAGCGCAAAGCTGGGGCCCATCACTCGCACTCGCCTCTTACACCGCTTGTGCGATGCTGATCATGGGACTCATTTTTATCTTTATGCCAAAGCTGCGGCAATTGGCTTAAGGTTTATACAGCTTGCCCCAACGCGCAATCTCGTCTTTTAACAAGGCTTCAAACGCCTGCGGCGAAGATAACCTCACCTCGCCGTCAATCACCGCCAAGCGTTTCATCACATCGGGATGATTCAAACTCACACTGAGTGCTTGATTCAGTTTATTCACGATCTCGGTCGGAGTTTTGGCGGGCGCAAGAATCCCCCACCACACGACAGCTTCAAAATCCTTGATACCTTGCTCTGCAATCGTGCGAACATCGGGCGCCGACGCTAAACGATTAGACCCTGACGTTGCAAGAAGCTTGACACGACCCGTATCAAGGTGCGGTTTGAGCTGCGACATCCCAGTAAAAAGCAAATCGACATGGCCACTAGCCACGTCAATCGCTGCGGGACCCGCGCCTTTATACGGAACCGCCATCAGCTGGGCACCCGTTGCGCTTTTAAACAATTCATTCGCTAGCGCGGTCGCCGAACCATCGCCAGAGGTCGCAATACTTAACGGGCCCTTTGCCTTGATGAGAGCCAGCAATTCTTGTACGTCATTAGCAGGCAGGTTAGCGCGAGCCGCAAAACCCATGGCATACGTGATCACGATACCAATCGGCGTAAAGTCTTCTGGCGTTTTATAGGGCAACTTTTCGATTAAGGCTGGATTGGTCGCAATACTGGCCCCCACGAGTAACAAGGTGTAGCCATCGGGCGCCGCCTTGGCCACAATGTCTGTGCCGACCACGGTATTGCCCCCACCACGATTCTCTATGATCACAGGCTGCTTAATAGTTTCTGAAAACTTATCGGCCCATGAGCGCGCAATAAAATCGCCGCCACCGCCAGCAGCGAAAGGGACTACGATGCGGACTGCCCTGTTCGGAAAGTTTTCTGACGCATCTGCTCTGGCACTCGCGACCTCGGCAACTAAGAACAGCAAGCCAAACCAACGAAGAAAGATCGAAGCTTTCAATCTCAACAACCTTTACAAAAATGATGACGCATCAGAAAAACCTGATAAATTCGCGCGCACTCTGTTACAAAAATGTCTATCCTTCTAACGGCTCACGCGCCTACGTCTGTGTAGAATACAAGAGTTTTTTCAGCATCCAAGATATCAAGGACAATCCTCATGGTCGAGCGCGTAAGCCGTTTAGAAGAAAAGGTTTCATGCATGGATGCTCGCCTAGGATTAGTTGAACAAGATCTGCGGGCTTTGAGCAAAAAGATGGATGTACACTTTTATTGGATGCTAAGTGCGATGGCTGGTATTGTCGCATTGCTAGCCAAAGGTTTTAAGTGGTTGTAACGCTGTCAGTTAACCAAAGTGCTCTAAGCCAATCATTCATCACCACCGAGCCAATTAGCGCGCTCAGGCCAAGAGCGTTTTTCTGCCACCCTGCTCGACAAAACCAAAATAACGTTTGCCCGCAGTTTGATTTTCATAAATCGATCCTTGATTTTTGGCGGGCGGTATGGGCATCCGAATCGGGGTCGCCACACAACGCGGCGTGATCGTATCTTTTCCACAGATCAGTCGATTTGAAAACGCTTGCCAGTCGGCCTTGCCAGCAGCCATCAAAGGGTAAGCATCCGCGGCAGTGAATTCATATAAGAGCAAACCACGCGAGCGTTTCGAAATATTTTGCGCGGAACCATGTACGGCACGCACGTGATGAAACGACACCGAACCCGCAGGACCTTCGCACGCAACAGCACGTGAAAAATCAACACCACACGTCTCCGGATCCATCGCACCACAGAAGTAACCCTCGGCGTCATGGTGATCATACGTCGGGCCTCGATGCGATCCTGGGATGACATACATTGCCCCATTTTCGACTGTCGTATCATCTAACATCACGCCTGCCGCCAGCACATCATCATTTGAATGCGGATAAAACGCCCAGTCTTGATGCCACTCAACAGGTGAGCCAAAATGCGGGGCCTTTAAATTCAACTTGGAGCCATGTAAACGTACGCTTTCGCCGAGCAGGTCTTGCAAGATCCCCATAAACTTTGGCGTCGTCATCAGATCTTTGAACACCGGGTTAACGACGTGAGGCTTTTTAATACGACGCACCCGCGGATCAGACGCCTGATGTCCAGGCTCAAGGTCATACACGTCATCGTGCGTGGTCAGCACGCGCGACTTTTCAACTAAATCAGCCAAAACTTCTTTCATCTGCGCAATTGTCGCCTCGGGCACAACGTCTTGAACGATCACAAAACCTTGCTCTGTGTATTGTTCAAGTTGCTTAGCAGTCAGGATACGGTTCATCTCTCTCACCAATCGGGATTCAATTAATTATTCGTGTGATTTATTCGATCTACGGTTGCACGCTTGGCCAGACGCCTTATTGCTTATTGTTTTGTTGCACTATTTTTTAATCGACGGTTGCCCCCGAGGCTCGCACTGCCCTACCCCACTTTTCAACCTCTTGCTTGACGAACTGTTTCATCGCCTCAGGTTTCAAAAGTGAGGCCTCAAGCCCGAGTGTCTCGAACTTTTCTCGAACCTCAGGCATTTGTGCGATACGAATTAAAAGCTCATTGATACGCAATACCAATGGCGCAGGCATATTGGGCGGCCCACTTATCGCGGTCCAAGATTCGGCTTCAAAACCTTCGAAGCCTGACTCAGCAACAGTCGGTACATTGGGCAGTGCATCGCGACGGGTCAAACTGGTAACAGCAATCGCACGCATCTTGCCTGACTTGACATGGGGCACCGCTGAATCAAAATTAACAAACATCATTGGCACCTGCCCCGCCATCAAGTCAAGCATCGCAGGCCCACCCCCTTTGTAGGGAATGTGTGTCATCGTCAAATCCGCAGCAGATTTCAACATCTCCATGGACAAATGATTCGAGGCACCGTTGCCCGTTGATGCATAGTTGTACTTACCAGGATTGGCCTTAACCAGAGCAATTAACTCACCTAACGTATTTGCAGGAAAGGCCGGATTCACAACGAGTGCATTGGGGCCTTTTGCGATCATACCGATGTGGGTCAGCCCGTCAACGATGTCATAGGGCATTGCGCGATAAAGAGTGGCATTAATTCCCTGACTACCGACACCCGATACCAATAAGGTGTACCCGTCTGGCGCAGCCTTGGACACAAAATCCGATCCAATATTGCCGTTGGCACCCGCCTTGTTTTCGACAACAACGACCTGGCCAATCAGCTCGGACATTTTTTGTGCCACTAAACGGCCCATGTTGTCTGTCGTACCGGCCGGAGGCATTGGCACGATCAAGCGTATAGGCTTTGATGGCCAATCTTGCGCCCAGGCATTCATACCAAACAAGGTAAGCAAAACGGCCAACCCTAGCGCTGCGATCAATCGAATCAGTAGCATTACGATGTCTCTGTATTGTTATTCTGCGAATAATGATAGCGTTTATTCAAATATTCCGATAGGCTAAAGTCTGAGAGTTCAGAGGATTCGCCAGGCAGTTCGCAATCTAATTGATTGCCAAACAGAACAAGCCCCACTCACTCTATCTTTTATCGCTAACAGGAAAAAATACGTAATGAAAGCCATTCACATCAATCGTAACCGCCGTTTGCGCGATGACCCGGGCACCGGCCATAACCGGTGGCATCCCGACATCGAACCGATTCTTGAAGTCGCGCCTGGCGAAGATCTTTTACTTGAAACCCGAGATGCGGCTGACGGGCAAGTCAAGTCGGGTATGACCTTTGAAGATTTGGCTCGTAATGACAAAAAGGCAGGACATCCACTAACCGGCCCCATCTTTGTGAAAGGCGCAAAGCCTGGCGATATTTTAGAGGTTGAGTTTGTGGATTTAACGCCACAACCATACGGCTGGACGGTCATACGTCCGGGTGCAGGCTTTTTGCGAGAGATCTTCGACGCTCGTTTTCTGGCGCACTGGGAGGTCGATCAGGGTTTCGCTCGCTCGGCTCAGATTCCGGGAGTCAAAATACCAGAAGGAATTTTTATGGGCACGGCGGGTGTCGCACCGTCACATGAGCAGATGCTGCTCTGGAACGCCCGCGAAACCGATTTGGTCAAACGTGGCGGCATTGCCTTACTGCCAGATGCGCAGGATGCCGTGCCGGCGATTGAGCCGATTGCCAGCCAAGGCTTGCGCACAATGCCACCACGCGAAAATGGTGGTAACGCCGATATCAAACAATTGACGCGCGGCTCGAAACTCCAACTCCCCGTAGGCGTGGACGGTGCACATTTTTCTCTTGGTGACGCGCATTACGCGCAAGGAGACTCTGAGTGCTGCATCACGGCCATTGAGATGGGAGCAACAGCAGTTGTGCGTTTTAAAGTACTTGCAGGTGAAGCCGCTCGACGCAAAACGCGCTTTCCGCGCTTCTCTCATCCTGGCTATTTTGCAGCCCCTCAATGGGCAGCCCCACACAACTTTATCGCGACCACTGGCCTGCCTATTCGAGATGACGGCACCCAAGAATGCGAGGATCTGACCTTAGCCGCCCGAAACGCGTTACTGGACATGATTGAATTGCTTGGCGAGCGTGGTTTTAGTCGCGAGCAAGCTTATGTCATCTGTTCACTGGCTGTCGATCTGCGCATCAGTAATGCAGTCGATCTTCCAAATGTATGCGTCAGCGCACTACTGCCTGAAGGTATTTTTGAAAAATAACTTGGTTAATTCAAGCGGCGTAACTTGGGTGGATTCGTGACAAAAGGTTTGACACCTAGCGCTTGGTTAATCTCGTTTGGATAAATCAATTTTCCGCGCGTAATCACTGCCGCGACCTTTCTAAGATCTTCGATGTTACGCGTCGGATCGCCATCGATCAAAATCAAGTCTGCCAACTTTCCGGTGGATACAGTTCCTCGATCATTTAACGTATTGGTGAATTTTGCACCGTTGTAGGTGGCGACTTGAAGCGCTTGAGCGGGCGTCAGGCCCGCCTTCACATAAAGCGCTAACTCGCTATGAAGCGTAAAGCCCGCCAGCGCATCTGTGCCAGCAACAATCGGTACTCCTGCGCGATATAAGCGTCCAACAAAATCGATCATTTTTTTATACGAAGCTTCATAGCGCCTGGCGGTTCTATCATCAGGAATCTTCATTGTCGAAGTTTTAAAACCACGACGAACATCGGGCGGCATGAAGTCTGCAATCGTTTTATACGGATCAGCAACCTCACCATTACGCTGTTTAATAAAATCAAAGGTGGCAAGCGTAGGATCAACGACAATATTTTTATTTCGTAATTTTTCGATAAATTCTTGCACCTCTAGCGAGTCTAAATCTAGGCTACCTCCCTTCTCTGCCGGAATGTAAAAACGCTCAAGCGTTCGGGTATCAGTCTGGGGCGTCGACAAGAAATTGAGAAAGACTTGGTTGATGTGATGCAACTCATCAAAGCCCGCCTCAATCACATCGTCAGCTCGCATAAAGGCCGGAACATGGCCACTGACTCTTAACCCTCTGCGATGTGCATAAGAAATCGTGTCAAGTATCAGCTCATTGGGAAATGAGTTGTAAATTTTTAAATGTGGATAACCGCGAAGAGAATACCAATCGATCGCATGGCGCACCTCGTTCAAATCACTAATCAGGATGCCATCATGCGCGGAGTACGCGCTTTCGCCTTCGATGAAACCGGCAGGAATGACGCGCGGTGACATCAAACTGCCATCGAGTGTTTCATCAATCATCTTTTGTAGCTCGGCATTCGAGTTACCGAGGTCGCGCACAGAGGTCACACCAGCCGTCAGATGATACGACGCAGACCAGCGACTGATATGGGTGTGCATATCAAACAAACCGGGCAACATCACGCGACCTGCGGCGTCAAGTTCGTTATCCACCGGAGTCAGATATGTTCCCGCAGGGAAGATCCCTGTGATCATCCCTCTAAGAATATAGACATCTGAGGCAACAGACAGCGTGGCGATTTCAGAATTAAAGATGCGTGCATTTCGAACGACCGTCAACCCTCGCATTGGGTGCTGCAAACTCTTAGCACGTTGCTCGAGGATACGACCAGCCGCCTCTTCTTGCCGCTTTTTCAGATCCGCTAAATTGGCTTCCCAACCTTCTTTAATCATCGCCGATATGCCTGGCATGATGGCAGCGAAAAGATGACTTTCAGCGGTCGTCGTTGCCCAAAAAAACTGAGGGCTTAGGCCTAGCCCAGTATGCATCACTAGCTGTACCACTTCTGAGTCAGCTCCGCGCGTTACAACCGCCTCATCAAGACGCTGCTGCGTCAACGTACCCTCTGGCAGTAAAGGCAACGTACCGGTTCGCGTCGCTGAAAGAGCCGAGATCATCAATGAGTTAACCTCGAGGGAGGAATCAACCGGCACATAAAAAGCGGGGCCACGCAAGCGTTTGCTACCACGCTCGGCCTTCACACTCCACTCGGCAAGGCCGCCTCGGCGCGCAAACCGTTCATCGACGGCGCCGCCCATTTCAGAGCTACCCGTGACCTTGTAGTCAAGCATGGTGAGATCAGGACCAATTTTAATGACCTCATCAAGAGTCGGACCACGCCCATTCTCTTTGAAGTCAAAATGCACCTTAATGGTGTCGAGACTTGGACGCTCGACAATCTGTTCGCCGGCAACGGCACCGTTATCAAGAAAAATCGTATAACGAATAGTTTTTAAGGCCTGTGTTTGTGCACAGACCGGCATCGCGACGGCAAGAACAAAAAAAAAGAAAAACTTGAACATCGCAGCGTTGTCTTATTTTTGGTAATTGAGTGCCGAGGCGGTATCTTTTTTTGCTCAGCGCGATCGCTTCAGTACAAACGCAAAGTTGCAGCGCATTTTACACCTGAGGCGCCGTGCCGTTTTGACGACGCAACGCGACATTTGACGACGCAACTCGACTATAGTCATTTGATCGATTAAGTTCGCTTACCTAAGTTCACATCCTAGAGGATCGCATATGAAGCTTCAAAGCCCCTACCTTGTCGACGAAACTGCAGTCATTACAGGCTCTGGAAACGGCATCGGTCGCGCGTTGGCCTTTGAGGTGGCGGCTGAGGGCGCTCGGGTATTTTTAACTGATTCGGATGAGAATAGACTGGCTGAAACCCTGACCGAACTGCACGCCAAGGGGTATGAGGCCAAAGCGGCGGTCATTGACCTATCGATTGCCGGATCGGCTCAGCGGGTCGTCGACCAAGCGCGGGCCGCCTTTGGATCGATTCATATGGTGGTGCACTCGGCTTCGCCGCCCCGACGCGAGACAGACACCTGGCGCACCGTTAGTAGTGATGTTTGGGATCAGATGTACCACGTTAATGTTAAATCTGGCTTTGAACTTGCGCGCTCAGCGGGCCAGCACATGATTGAGGAGGGCATTGCGGGGCGGATGGTGTACTTGACCTCGCTGCATGCCCATACGCCTCGAAATTTGCCGCACTACGCAACCAGCAAAGCTGCCATGTTGATGCTGGTAAAAGAAATGGCAAAGGCTTGGGCGCGGCACGGCATTCGAATCAACGCCTTGACGCCCGGTGCAATCGCTGCGGGTGGCTTTAAGCCCGCAGGCGACCTGGCACTGAAAATTCCGATGCAACGCCTTGGCAGTGCCAAAGACGTTGCTTCAATGGGCCTCACCCTGCTCATCGATCGATTTTCTGGCTATGTGACGGGTACCGAGCTCGTTGTCGACGGAGGGTTAAGTGTCTTTAACTGGTTCGACCCTGTTGAATAACGGTTGTGTCGCTTTTCTTGGGCAGGGCCAGCAACAGACCCGCCAGTGCAGCGAGGGCTCCGGCGCATCCATAGGCTAAGCCGTAATCGTCAAAAAATGTAACAGCAATCGAAAATGCTGAAGGCATCAACAAGACCCCCGCAAACATCAGGCCTGAGCCCAAGCCCGTTGCCTCCGTTCTTTTTGCGCCCCCCAAACGCGCCCATTCAGCGTAAGCCAAGCCAGTGAACCCGCTAGCGGTTGCGCCAGCGACTGCGCAGACGATCAGCACCAACCATTGCGCCCACGCTGCTGCAAACTGACCAGCAATCAGCGCGGTGGCGCCCATCAAAAAACCTTGCCAAGTCAGCAGCGACTTCGCTGCAACATGTTGATCGGCTAACCAACCCCAAATCGGCCTACTCACCACTGCAGCCAACTGATAGACCGCAAGCGCTTGACCAGCCTGTATCAAGTTAAAGTCCGCTTTACTTGTTAAATGAACCGTTAAAAAGGCGATGAAGCAAAGTTGCAATCCGCTATACACAAAGCTGGCGAGCGCAAGACGCCGTATCGCCGTACTTTGATGCAGCATCTGTACGGGGGCGAGTAACCCCTGACTCAGTATCTTGCAACTTGAGTCACGATCGCTGTCCCAACTCAGCCGCCGTAACTGCAACAGCAACACGACAAGCAAAACTGGGATGGTCTGACACAGCAAAGCTGTCCGCCAACCCAGATGCAAGGTTAACGGCGCCATCACAAGTCCCGCTAACACGCCACCAAGAGGCACACCGATCTGTCTGATAGACAACACCAGATTCATGATCTGCGGGGGTGTACGAGGTACAAGCAGATGAGCGCTGGCTGGTGCCGTCGCACCATAAGCCAAGCCAAGCAAGGCCGCACCAAGTACCACTGACAGCACACTTCCTAACGAGCAGGCCAGCAGCATGGCGAGCGTGGCGAGTAGCACCAACTGACTGACCCTCACTGCGCCATAACGGTGTATGAACCGAGGCGAAAGCAACGCTGAAATGATCCCGACGCCGTAAACGGTTGAAATAAAAAAGCCGACCAGCGTACCCGGCACATTCAGGTCGCGGGCAATCACGGGCGCCACGACCGGAAACGAGTAAGCAGCCATCGTCGCGAGGCTTTGTGTGGCGAGTGTTGCGAGCAGCGGCCATAGCGGAAAGCTGTTAGCCGGAGAGGTTTTACCTGAGCTAGATTCGTTCACAGTCGCGCATCATTGTGCCTTGTAATTTTTAGTTGGCTTGCTATCTTAGCCGCGCGACGAATCCTGGTGATCGCCTTACTTTGTGTGAAATCTCGCAAAGGCGCGCTGCGGGTAACAAGGCCCGCAGCGACACATACTCAAACTATGGCAGCCATGGAAATGACTGCAACGAACATAGCCGCAAAAAAATCGATATCGCTGGCACTTAATTCAGCAAACGAATCAAAGTGCTTTTTGCATACTCGAGATCGCACTTTTAATCGAATTAATAGCGTCTAGCCTCGCGCCCTTACAGCCTGAACCGTCGGCACCGCCGCCGCCGCATTGAATCGCTTCTTTAAGAGCTTGATTCAAAAGATCGAGTGCTTTTTGCGCATGGGACACTTGGCCGTAGCTGACTCCCAACGCAAAACATAGGGACATTGCGGTCGCGGCGAGCAGGATTTTCTTTTTCATTTCAACACCTCATCAAGGATATTGTTCATTGAGCCAATACTCAAAGTACCAGTGCAGCACTTATCACGATTCTAGCAATATTTATCTAAATCTTAGGGCTCAAAAGACTAAGTAAAATTAAGCTTTACGAAGAGCTGTGGCTTTGGGTCTCGTTGATTTCGTACCCGAGGAGCAGCCAACTTTCGTGGTAATTTTAGAGCTTGAACCTTTCATTGTGCAGGCTCGGACGATTCTCAAAAAATGACCAAACTATTAGTATTACAAGGCCCCAACATGTCGTACCTTGGGCGCAGGCAACCTGAGCTTTATGGCACGACAACTGCCGCGGAGCTTGATCAAATGTTGCACGAGCACGCACGCACCAATGCTTATGACCTCGAGATCTTCTATACCCACCTTGAGGGCGAAGCAATTGGACGACTCTATCAAGCAGTCGACGAAGGGGTAGACGGCGTGGTCATGAATCCCGCAGGATTTTTGTACGCGGGTTACGCATTAAGAGACTGCCTGCGTGCGATCAGCTTTCCGTACATTGAGGTGCACATGACGAATATCGAAAAGCGCGGTATCCACTCAATATTAGCTGAAGCCAGTGTTGGCGTTATCGCCGGATTTGGTGTGCATTCGTATTTTTTAGGGCTCGATGCAATGCTCAATAACCTGCACGCCAGGTAAGACTGGTGACCCAATATCTCGCGATCGCCTAAATAATCGATTTCACTTTAAACCCATTTGCCTGGTTCCAACATGTCACAAGAAAAAGGTTTAGCGGGCGGATCCCTAGGAGCCCTTGAGTCTGCAGTCATGGGGGTCGCCGGTTCGGCGCCCGCCTTCAGCGTGGCGGTCACTACCGCAGTGATCGTCGCCTCAGTGGGCGTTCTCTCTGTTGGTAGCGTGCTGTACTGCGGACTCATCATGTTTGGCATTTTGTTTGCGTTTATTAACCTGAACAAAATGGCACCACACGCTGGTGCAACCTACGCATGGGTTGGCGCGGTATTTGGGCCTAGTTGGGGCTTCTTTGCAGGCTGGGGCTTGCTGGTCGCCTCGGTTGTGTTTATGGTCTCAGCGACGATTCCTGCTGCGACATCAACCCTAAAAATCTTGTCGATTTTGGGATGGGTCGACGCCGCAACCATCGAAGCAACCACCTGGGTGACTTGCGTATCAGCGCTTTGGCTCACGTTGGTGACGGCTGTCGTCAGCAAAGGCATCAAGCACGCAAGCTATGCACAATTAATTTTGACGGTCATCGAATCCAGCATTGTTTTAGCGTTGATCATCGGGGCTTTTATAGAGTATGGCTCAACACCCGCTCATGTCCCATCGTTTTCTTGGATCTCGCCTCTGTCATTCAGCGCAGAGACGTTTGCGACGGGCGCCTTGACTGCCATCTTCTTTTACTGGGGATGGGATGTCACCATGAACCTGGGCGAAGAAACAAAAGGCGGCACCCCGTTACCGTCCAGTAAAGGGGCATTTTGGTCGATGGTGAATCTAATGCTCTTCTACATCATCATTGTGATCGTCGTACTGATTGTGTTGACCGATGAAGAAATCGCTCAAGCGAACACGAATGTGTTGTATGCCATCGCCGACAAATTATTTCCACAACCATGGAGCTACCTCGCGGTGCTCTCAACGATCTTATCGACAATCGGCACAATCGAAACCCAAATTCTGCAATTCAGCCGCACACTATTTGCGATGTCGCGCGATCGTGTCTTGCATGCTCGCTACAGCAAAATCCACCCTGAGTGGCAAACGCCTTGGGTCGCCACGCTGTCCATCTGGCTGTTGGGCGTTATTTTATTATTCGCTTCTTCATACTTACCCTCGGTCAAGGATATTCTTGACAAGTCGATCTCTGCGATTGGCTTTCAAATTTGTTTTTACATGAGTCTGGCCGGTTTTGCCTGTGCCTGGTACTACCGCAACTCGCTGAAAGTCTCATTCGTCACAGCTCTGACTCACGTTTGGTGGCCATTATTCAGCGCGGCTTTCATGGTGTTTATTGCTATCTTAAGTGCGATTTCATTTGATCCGCTCACGAATGTTATCGGCATTGGCGGCCTGTTGCTTGGCTTTATCCCGATGCTACTCAATCGGCGCTAGCTTCGAGCTCTACAATACTCAAACACCTGTCGCTTGCGGAGACCAAAAAGTGATCCAGCTTTACCCAACGTTTCAAAAAGTCATCCCAATAGCGACTGCGCTGAGCATTGCAAGCTTTGCAAGCAACGCCTCGTTTGCCCAAGTAAGCGAGTTTCCGAATAAGCCAATCAGAATTGTGATTGGTTTTACACCCGGCGGCTCGACCGACACTGTCGGGCGGCAGATTGCACATTCGTTTAGTAAGATCCTTGGGCAATCGGTGATCGTTGAGAATAAACCTGGTGCAAACGGTAATCTGGCCACCGACTTTGTTCGTCGCTCACCCCCTGATGGCTACACGATTTTTTATACCTCGATCGGGCACGTCACCAACCCACTGATTTATCAAGACGCCAAATACGATCCAGTGAATGATTTCACGCCGATCGGTCAAATTTTATCTGGGCCAAACGTGTTGGTGGTGCCCGCGAACTCTAAATTCAAAACGGTCAAAGAGCTGATCGACTACGGTCGTGCAAATCCCGGGAAAATCAATTTCGCGTCTTCGGGTATTGGTTCGTCCGTTCACCTGTCTGGCGAACTCTTTAAACAACTTTCAGGTGTGGACATGGTTCACATCCCTTATAAAGGTGCTGGCAGCTTGATGCCTCATCTTTTGGCGGGTACCGTCGACTTAGCGTTTCCAAATCTACCAACTGGCGCCGCGCTTGCAGAACAAGGCCAACTGCGCGCACTTGGTGTCACAACAAAGTCGCGCTCAGTTGCCGCGCCCAACATGCCAACCATCGCCGAGGCGGGCGTGCCTGGCTACGATATGTCAACCTGGTACGGACTAGTCGGTCCGGCAAACATCCCTCCAGCTGTCCTCAAGACCTTAAGCAAGGCCGTCGCGCAAACCGTGAATGAACCCGAATTCAAAGAGCGACTGATCGCCCAAGGCCAAGATCCTAAAGGATCCTCACCCGAAGAATTCGGCGCATTTATACACGCCGAATCCGTCAGATGGGCCGCGATCTTAAAAGAGATGAAAGTCAAAGTCGAGTAAGACGCGGCGGTCATGTCGGGCCTTTTTAACCTAGGGTGCTGTAGGCTGTTTTTTCGAAGTTAGTGAATAGGCCGAGCGCCTTCTGATCGACGAAGGGCAAAACCTGCATCAAAATCAAACCAGCCACATCTTTTTTAGGATCAATCCAAAAAAAGGTGTTGGCCAAACCAGCCCAAGCCAAACTGCCCGCCGAGCGACCCGTAGGTGCTAAGGCCTCGTTAATCATAAAACTCAAGCCCCAGGTCTTTGGCACACCAGGAAAAAACTCTGCATCTAACGAAGCGCCTTTATTTTGGGTAGGTAACATTTTTACTCGCAGAAGGCCCATGGCATTTTGAGACATCAAGGCGACGGTTTCGGGCTTAAGAATTTGTTGATTATTACCCTTGCCCTTATTCAGCACCATCCGCATAAACTTGACGTAATCATTCGCCGTTGAGTAGAGACCACCTCCGCCGGCTTCAAATTCTGGATTTTGATTTGTCTCGTTTTGTGTGACTGTCAGCTTACCGTCTTCGCCTCGCTGATGAACTTTTGCCATCCGCTCGCGCATTTCAGGTGAAATCTTGAACGACGTGCTGGTCATCCCCAACGGATCAGTAATATTTTTTTGAATATATTCGCCCAGCTTCATACCGCTGCCAGCCTCAATCACCTGACCCGCCCAATCAATGTTGATTCCGTACTCCCACTGTGTACCGGGATCAAACGACAGCGGAACATCAAGACCCGCCTTTTTACCCGAACCGGCACGAGGGATATTTAAACCCTTCATGTACTTGGCCATATCTGGATTCCAGATGTCGTACGTAAAGCCAGCGGTATGCGTGAGCAAATGGCGAAGCGTGATAGGGCTTTTAGGAGCCCGTAAAATCGCCTGACCTTGCGCATCCCAACCCGCAAGTACCTTCACATTGCCAAGTTGCGGCAGCCATTTCGATGCAGGCTCATCCAAACTTAACTTGCCCTGCTCGACGAGCTTCATCGCCGCAGCACCAACAATCGGCTTGGTCATCGAGGCGAGCCAAACGACGGTGTCCATGGTCATCGGAACACCCTGCCCTAACACGCGCTCGCCAAAAGCACCTTCATAAAGCGTTTTATCAGAACTCGTCACGGCCGCAATTGCACCTGGCACGTCACCCGCCGCAATGGAGGCCTTTATCAAGGCGTCTTCAGCTTGTTTCATTGTGGTTTGTGCAAAGGCGTTACCAGTTAGACCGAGACCCGCAGCAGATGCCGCAGCCAGGGTTGCTGTTGTTTTAATAAACTGACGACGATCGATAGTCATGGTGTCTCCGGATTGTTGTTGTAGGGTTATGGTATGCCATGAATAAGGATTCGTATAGGTCTACCTGGCATCCATCGCCAATCGCGATCGGGTGATCGACTTGTATGCCGAACCGATTTTGATCCCTGACATCAACAACAACGCAATGTAGCTACTGCAATGCAACAAATAGTTAAAACCTTAAGGATTAGCAACTTAGTTTCCGCAGCTCAACACCACTGTCACGAGCATGAGTTTCAACTGACCCGCCAACTCTGACGGAGGACTTGGGTACTTGGCACCTCGCACCGCAGCAAGTGCAGCCGTATCCAACATAGGCTTGCCGCTACCGGTTACAACAATCTGCTCTGAAGCAACAGCATCTTGCAATTTGAACTGAACCCTAGTTCGGCCTGACATATTCATATTTTGGGCTGCGAGCGGGCACACCACCGCAGCTTGAATCGCTGCGTTCACCCGAGCACTGTAAGCGTCCATGATGCTCGCTGCCGCGGCGCGTGCTGCAGCGGCAGCTGCAATAGCAGCCGCCTCATTGGCCTGAGTGCTAGCTGTTGGGGCGGCGGTTTGCGGCGGTCGAACCACGGGCGCCTGCACTACAGGCTTGGGCGCTGCGACCGGCGGGGGCTTGACCACCGGCTTGAGCGGAGGTGGCTCAACCGCTTTGGGCGCCTCTACCGGCACGGGAACAGGCGGAGGCTCGACTTTCGGAGGTTCTACAGGCGGCGGCTCAATCGGAGGCGGCTCGATAGGCGGTGACTCAACGGGGGGAGGTTCAATCGGTGGGGGTTCAACCACGGGTGGTACGACCGGAGGTGGCTCGACTACAGGAGGACTTGGCGCGGGCGAGGCAGCTGCCAATACCTTAGGAGGTTCAGGCTCTGGTTCAGGTGCCGGCGGCGCCGGCTCATCTGCCTGAGTTTGTTCCATTGTCAGATCAATCGCAACCGACGATGCCTTAGCCGTGAGCTTTGGACTTGAAAAAAGAACCAACACCAACAGCAGGATCACGATCGACTCAACAGCCAGGGCCATGACAAATGTCGAGGCAACACGTTTTCTATCGGTCCCGATAACCTCAGACGTAAACTTCATGAGATCGTTACCTTTACTTAACTGCTTTATTGTTAGCTGCCAACGAGATTTGCGTAGCACCGCCATTTTTTATGGCATCCACAACAACCATCACGTTTTGTAGAGACACCGACTCAGCCCCAACAATCGTGACGGCACTGGCGGCTGCATTGCGCCCCTTGAGCAACTCTGTGAGTTGGTTGGCCGTCACATTGTTACCTTCAACAAAGATGGCCCCTGTTGCCGCAAGCTCGACCGTAAGCTTAGGCGGCGGTGTTTGCACCGTGGTTGAACTGGTGGGAAGGTTTGTCACGTGACCGCTTGTAGGAACCATCTTCAGCGCGATCATGACAAAAAACACTAATAAAAAGAGCATGATGTCGATCATCGGAATGATCTCGATACGCGCCTTTCTCTGTTCGAGATATTTCACGCTGCTTTATCCAATAACTTGAACAAATGCTGGCGATTCAACACCATCAACTTCATCGTTTCCATTTGATGCACAAGCAAGCGTACTTTGGTATTGATGCTGTTAAAAAAGAACAAACCAATCATCGCGACAACCAAACCCATTGCCGTAGATACCAAGGCCTCGGCAATACCGCCCGAAATCTGTGTGGCTGCATTCTGAAAATCTGCCATCACACTCATCGCATTGAACATGCCAATAATGGTACCAAGCAGACCTAATAAAGGCGCGAGCGTAATAATGGTGTCAAGCATCCAGACGCCCTTGTCCAGCCTAGGCACTTGATGCATGATCGCTTCTTCTAGGTTGCCGTCCAAATCTTGCCGCGACAAATGCGCGCGTTCTGCATCAATTGCTACTTCAAGTAGCTTAACCACCGGGCTGCTTGAGTAGGTCGCTTGAAAATCACGTAGGCTTTTGGGATTTAAGCCATTGGGCTGTTTGCACATTGCAATAGCTGCCTCACCGATTTTGCGTGTATTGGCCAAGTACTTATAACGATCGATGATAATGAAGATTGCTACAAACAGCATCAGCAACATGAAATAAATAATACCGCCAGATCCGTTGGCGACTTCGAGTATTGCTGCTAAGTTCATACGTTGCTCTTGCTGCCTTCTATCTTAAAAAATTAACTGAACGATACTTATCGCATTCTTTTATGACACGAGAACCCCTTGCCGACTCACTGAGCGCGGCAAGCGGATCGCCGTGATACGAGGTTGCCCAAGTCACTTAATCAAAATTACCCACAAACGATAGATAGAACGCCCGACCCGAGGTGTAAGTCACCTGATCTGCAGTATTCATCCCCGGAGAGGTCGATGTGCCTGAACCGGGCTTAAATGCTGTCATGTAGTTGGTGTTGAACACGTTGTCAACCCCAAAACGGATCTTGGCGCTTGACAAGCCAGAGGGGATGTTGTTGATGTTGTAGTTCACATACAAGTTGGTCAGATAAATTGGATCCAATTTGTACGCCTCATTAACCTGCGTTGCTTTGGCGTTATCTTGCCACTGCGATCCGATACGTTTGACCGTCGCGCCAACTGCCCAAGTTTGATTTTGCCAATACAGACCAAGCGACTCGAGATCGCTAGGGATATTTGCAACCGACAAACCAGTGTCGTTATACGTTGCACGGTACAAGGCGGCGTTCGCATACAAGTTGAAACCACCACCTAAAACGATATTACCGGCAGCCTCAATACCCCGATAGGTCACGGGCGTACCTTGCGTATAGTAGGTGTAGCCTGGATTGTTAGGATCGGACACTGGCGAATAACTCGTGTCTGCATTGGTCTGATAAATATCTGCGTCAAACGTCCAGCCCTTGCCTTGATAGACCGTACCTATCTGATATGTTTGAGTACGCATTGGTTTAGGCAATGCAGACACTAATGCGCCCTTTACGTCTGACACTGAGGTCGGGGGGATCACGTCGCCGGTTGCGTATTGCCCATACACCGACCAGTTACGTTGAATCATGTAACGGATATCTAAAAATGGGAGAACATCGGTATAACTGCGCTGGTTTTGCACAGAGGCCTGACCACCTAAACGACCAATCGTGTTGTCGTCAGCATACTGTGTCAAGTCATGACTGAAGTAGTTGTATTTCACACCGGGTGTGATGGTCAATTTGTCTGTTGCTTTAAACGCAAATTCAGCATAGGGCTGAACGATCGTCGTAATAAAAGTCTCATTAAAAATAATGCCGCCAGAGGCTGCCTGCCCTGTCACAGGGTTCACATAGTTTTGGTGACGTGGAGTATTCGAGCGCTCTAATTGAAAGCCGGTACGCAAGGTTCCGTAGTCGGTGTCTTTTTCAAGCCGAAGAATATTACCGAGAGTTTCGTAAGAATTGAGCTTATCGACGCCACCTTTTCCGCCGGCAATAATCGAAGCCAGCGTGGCATCAGGTGTTGAAAAGTTTGCGTAATTCTGTTGATTTGAGTAGTAGTTGTAATACGTTTTGTTATCCAGTCTCCAACCATTACCAAGATTTGATTTGAAACCAATATAGTTAAAACTTGCGGTGACGTCGTACTTCGAGTACGCATAGTTATCAGCACGTAACGGGTCATTACTGTTAACGTACATCAAGTTACCCTTGAAGTAACTTTGGCTCACACTTGGGGCTGGCGTGTTGTACACAGCAAACGTCGCTGGGTTTGGACCACCGCCCGCGTTTGACGTGTAGTTGGTGTACGAGATGAATGCTGTCATCGTTGTATCGGCCGTAATCGCCGATTCAAGCTTAAAGCTGACCCCTGTGCGATTTTGTGGGTTGTAAGTTTGTGCGCCGTCGCTCTGAAACTTATGCACATTTATCAAAAACTTAGTATTTGGCGCCTCTTTCAAGTAGCCCGAAGCTAACTCTGCCCCGTACGTATATGTATTGAAGCTACCGTAGGTACCGAAAACGCTCGAACGATAGGTATCATCAACAGGCTTAGACAAAATTCCGATCGTACCGCCGAAGTTTGCAGGGCCAATGGATGACGCCGTACCAGGACTGCGATCTGACGTCAGGCCACCAATATAGGGTGCAGGAAAAAAGACCTGAGAGTGATGCGTCGGATCGTTCGTATCGTTAAACGGAATCCCGTCAAACGTCATCGTAAACAAGCCATCTTTAAAGCCACGGAACCAAATCTTTTCGTCTCCGCCGCCCGAGCCGTTATTGCTGTAGCCATAGGCGCCAGGCAAGATGCTGTTTGCCATACTAGCAAAAGTAGAAGTCGGTGCTACAAAGTTTTCGATATAGTTTTGACTGATTTCTGCGATGGGTCGTGCAAATTCTACCGACGATCTTACCGGCGAAGTCAGAACAGCCTCGTAGTTTTTAGGATTCTCTGCGTCGCCTTTTCCACCCGTCGCACTCACGATGCCGACATCAGTCACCTGTTGGCCAAACGCAAGCAACGGCGTGGACCCTAACAGCAGCGCTACCACTGAGGGTTTTAATTTAAATCTAGACAAGGTCGACATTAAAAAGCTCTCCGGTGATTTGGGGAAGTGTCATGCAAGAACTAAGAATGTCAGAACTGTAGAGAGCAAATGTTTCAGCCAAAAGAAAGTTGCATGACATTTTTAAGTAAGGTTTTAAATTTCGCTGCGTAATGATTTGTGCGTCATACTTACAATGACACGCCGCTGAAATGAAATATATTTTTTAGTTATTTGAAATCTATTTTTTTCATGAACGAGTGATAATCTCATTCGTCGTCGATTGACAACAATATGGATTTGAAATGAAAAAGATGTCTTGGTGTTTGTGGTTATTGATATTATTTTGCGCGGCCACTAGCGTTCGTGCAGAGACCTTCAGCTTTGTCGCTCTCGGTGACCTGCCCTATGGGTCGGACGACACCGCAGGTGCAAAATACCGCAGCCTCATTACGCAGATCAATGCGTTGAATCCTGAGTTTTCGATTCATGTCGGCGATTTTAAAGAAGGCAGCGCGCGTTGCTCTGACGAAGAGTTCGCGCGTCAACGCAAACACTTTGATTTATTTAAAAGCGCAGTGATTTACACGCCTGGCGATAACGATTGGACAGACTGCGGGCGCAAAAGCAACGGTAGCTATGACCCACTTGAACGGCTTGCGAAGCTTAGGGTACAGTTTTTTAACCCTACAACCTCGTTAGGTCAGACGCCTTTGTCGTTGTTGACTCAAGCCAAGGCAATGCCTGACTATGCAGACTATATTGAGAATCAACGCTGGCGCTTTGCGAATACGCTCTTTACGACCCTACACATTGTCGGAAGCGACAATCGCTTCGCGCCAAACAACGCAGAGGCTGAAAAAGAATTTCGTGCGCGCGATCAAGCCAATATTGCCTGGATCAAAGAATCGTTTCGTGTCGCAAGTGAGCAAAACATTGAGACGCTCGTGTTTGCTTTTCAGGCGGATGTCATTCGAACGATGTCGCGCACCGGCGCATTAGCCGACAAAACAGGCTATCACGCCTCAATCGAACAAACACTGTTGCCTTTGGCCAAGGGATTTAGGGGTTCGATCTTGATTGTGCATGGTGACAGCCATACCTACGAGTTCGATCAAGCATTTGTGCTTGACTCGCAAGCTTTAAAAAATGTCTATCGCCTTGAAGTACCAGGTGCAAAAACGACGGGGGCAGTGAACATCACAATTGATGAAGGCCGAACAACACCTTTTTCTGTGAAAAAGATTATCGTCCCCTGATGCACTTTCGCAGGTCCATTTACTTGGCGCCGATCAAGGTCTGTAATTTTTTAGCAAAATCGGTGTTGTCGCTATAGCCTTGAAATAGCTGCGACCCAGGGCCAATGGCGGCGACAACGACGGGCTGATTCGTGTGCCCCGAGCTCGCCCAGTAAAAACCCGTTTGTCTGGCAATCAAACGCCCAAGTGTATTGCCAGGCAAATACGAAGAATTCAGATCGACGGCCTGATTTTCAAAAATTAAATTTTCAAGTTCGGGCTCAATGACAAGTCCAGGCAAGCCCTCTTTGACCAGCTCTGCAAAATATAACTTCATTGCGGCTTGATCAGCACCCTGCTTTGCCTTTACTTTGAGCTTATTCGCAATCTCATCTAACGAAGTTTTGAAGTTTGCAATAAATTTTATTTGTTCGTCTGCCACCCGAATTTCGTTACCTGAACTTGCCGGTGCTTTGGTTTTACGAGCATAGGTCGGAGAAAATCCGCCCGTCTCATGATCACCCGTCACAATGAGCAAAGTATCGGGGTGACGCTTTTGAAAATCAAGCGCTACCTGAACAGCGTCGTCAAAGGCCCAAAGGTCACGCATGAGTGCAGCAACATCGTTTTGATGGCCAGCCGAATCCGTATTTTCATTTTCAACGAACAGAAAAAATCCATTGTCGCTTTTGCCACCAACGCCAGCACCAGCAGGGCTCGTTTGGGTTAAGACCTTTAGCGCCGCCGCTGTCATTTGCGCTAAATTTGGCTGCTCTTTTGGATCGCGATCAATTTCAAAATCCAGATCTTCATTTGCAAACAGACCTAGCAAGCGATCGCCTCGAAGTGTGTTTAAGTCGTCAGGCTGCCTAGCTATTTGGTAGCCCTTCGATGCGAAAAGCTCAATCATATTTTTGCCATCTACTCGCTTACCACCGTTGAGGCCTTTGGGCAAAAAGTACTCAGCACCACCACCCATCAATATATCTGGCTGAAGCTCAAGGTACTGATTAACGATATTTTCAGAATCCCGGCGCGATTGGCTATGAACTGAAAAAGCCGCTGGACTGGCATCATAGACAGTTGCCGTCGTGATCAGTCCAATGCGTTTTCCCTGCGCTTTTGCAAACTGAGCCATCGTGGCAGGACGTTGGCCGTCTGGCGTGACTGAAATCGCACCATTATTAACTTTAAAGCCAGTGGACATGGCCGACGCCGCCGCGGCAGAATCCGTGATGTACGAATTCGCAGGATAATTTGTCATCAAGCCAAAGTGCCCGCGTTGCATCACAACATCGGTCACCACAAAAGGCTTCTGACGAATGAGTTGACTCGTTTTTCGCCCGAACTCCCACTGAGAACCCGTCACGCCATCCGAGAACAGCACAATGATATTTTTGGGTTGCTGACTGGTCGCCGGTTGCGCAGAAACAGCCACGCCAAATTGGCAAACAACAATGAGCGCCCAAACGCAGACTAGTATTTTTTTAAAGTTCTTGATCATTTATGGTTTGCCATGTTTAGCCCATGCGTCGCTCAAAAGAAAGGACGCTAATAGGACTATGATTTTACCCAACGCTAGCCTCGGGTCGCATCATCTGGCCGTTGTGGCACCTCGTGCACGCGGTTTCGTGGGTGTAAATGCTGGACTTTCGGCCGCAGCATTTTCAATCACACTGGCATCTTCGGGAAGAAGCAACCTGTCTGCAACAAGTGCACGGGTCGCGAGACGTATCTTTGTCAAATACTCATTGATTCCGCCGGGGTACCGAGCATCAAGCGCGAGACGCGCATCGTCAGATTTTCGTTCTGCAGTCGTTTTCGCAAAAGGCCTGTATGTACCGCTTTGACGACACGCCATCACATTAAGCGGTGCATTCATGTAGCCATGACTTGCAATCGGCACAGCAATATCGGGCAACACAACGCCGCTCATCGCATTACCGTCAAGATCTCGCTTAGGCACCATCACCATCGCGCCTGCAAGAAAGTGAGGTGCCTGGAACACCTCAGCGTCGCTTAAGCGTGCTTCAAGTTCAAAGAGGCGACTAGTCGGCGGTGTCTGACCCCGAACCCATTCATCCAGAACAACCAATTGCGCACGTACTGCCGGTGCCCAGTCAATCTGGCCTGGGGGTTCAAGGCATTCTGCGTTTTTATCGCGGCCATTAATATGTGGCGAACCCGAGATATCGAACATGCGAACATTTTCGGGCTGCGGTAAGTCAACGATACCATTGGCCCCTGTGCGCGTGAGCGCCGCACGTCCACCAAGATAATCGTTATACGCGTGATTGACCACTACACGTGGAAGCTTTCGATACTTTGTGTATGCAATCTTCATGGTGTCGGCGTACGTAAAGGGCTCCTCATGTACACCACGTAATTCGGGCTCTGTGTGACTGGGCGTTTGCCATGCGACTGAGCCAGGCCCTGGCCCGGCGGCAAGTAGCGGCAATTGGCCAGCGCCAGCTTGGGTGATATGCAATCCATCAAACACAATCTTTTCATCAAGCTGATTGAAACCATTGAGCAAGAAGCTTTTTAAGAATCGCCCCGTTTGTGAGTAACCTACCGCATAGGTGCGCTCAATTGCGCCGGCGAGTGGGTTGCCTGCGCGCGCGTCACGTAAAAACAGGGTGATGTCGCGTACAGCAGCGAACCCCACGCCCTCGGCGTAGAGCTTGCCACCCTTGCCATCAGTAAATATCGGAAATACGGGGCCTTCCCCCTGCTCCCACTGCACGACTGCAACTGACCAGCCTCGGTTTTGCAAAAATCCATTTCCTTGGTCAAGCGACCCAATCGCGAGTGGCCGGGCGCGAGGACTGTTGTAAAGACCGTGAGTAATTGGGCGACCGCGGTTCGGCACATCTACCAACAAGTTGCCATTGCCGGTACGCGGCGACTCGGGAATGATTAACGTCACAGGCGTTCGATACTCAACGAGACCGCGCGCGTTGCGCGGTGCCCGATCAAGCCCGGGGATCGGCTCAGCGGGCGACAGCTCACCTAAGGCCTCTGCTTCGATACGCACAAACTTACCCGTTGCGAAATCACCGTAAGGTTGAGTCGACTTAATCGCAAACTCTGTGATTGCGGCCGCGGCAACGAGCGGCAGCGAGGCCGCAAGGGTAAGCGAGGCACCAAGCGCTCGTTTAGTGGTGTTCATTTTTAATCTCCTCTGACCTAACTACAACCTCGCACAAGCGAGCCAAGATACACATCTTAAGCACCAGGTGCTTTGCAATCTGAATTTCCAAAACGTTCAACACACAACTGACGCGTGCAGTTTCGCATTAATGCATCGCGCGGTTCAGCGTTGAGATCGACCAACTCTAAATTGCGTCTCTTTCGTTTGACTCTGGGCGTTCGCGGTTATGCTATACCAAAAAACATAACGATGTCGCCTCGGAGACACTACCTTGAAACATCCAATTAAACAACGCTGGCGTTCTAAATTGCTGCAGTGCGTCGCACCACTCATGCTGCTTTTCGCGCCAGAGCTCTCCGCTCAAACAGCGATCACAAAATCCATTCGGATCATCGTACCCTATGGGCCGGGCGGGGCAACAGACGCACTGGCGCGTTTGATTGCACCATACGTAGGCGACGAATTCGGTCAACAAACTGTGGTTGAAAATCGTGCCGGTGCGGGCAGTACGATTGGCACGCTTGCTGTGGCTAAGGCAGAGCCAGACGGCTTAACGATTGGCATGATTGATGCCGCCTTTATCACCAACCCAAGTTTGCTCGCGAAATTGCCCTACGACACGCTCAAAGACTTCACCCCCATCGTCTTTATTGCAACCTCGCCTTTGGTCTTGTTGGTGAACCCCTCGCTGCCAGCAAAGACAGTACAAGAATTTGTGACCTATGCAAAAGTAAATGCAGGCAAAATCACTTTTGGCTCTGCGGGTCAGGGGACGGGCGCGCATTTGGCCGCAGAGCAGTTTAAAGTTCAAGCTGATATTCAAATGCTAAATATCCCTTTCAAGGGCGCAAGCGAGGCCATTACGCAGCTTGTGGGTGGGCAAACCACAGCAATGTTTTCAACACAGACAGGCTCAAAAGCCATGCTAGATGCGGGCCGCGTTCGTGCCTTGGCAATCACCAGTCAAGAGCGTAGTGACCTCTTTCCAGATATTGCAACGTTTGCCCAAGGTGGCTTGCCCAATGTCGATGCGAGTACGATCAACGGCTTGATTGCCCCGTTGGGGACGCCCGACGATTATGTGAAGCGTGTGAATACCGCCGTCAATCGAGCGTTAAAAACCTCAGAGCTTCAAACCAAGCTCAAGCAACAGGGATTTGTCACGGTGGGTGGCTCGCCGGCCGACTTTGCAACCTGGATCCCTGCTGAGATCGCCAAATGGGCGAAAGTGATCAAAGACGCCAATATCAAAGTTGAATAGACAAGAGAAAACCGTATGACAATCCGCGCAGTCGACACCTTTGCGTTAAGCCTCCCGTTTGAAATCTACGGGCCTCGTCCTAAATTTGCCGGGTTAGACCGTTCGATGGAGATCCTGCTGGTTCGAGTTGAGACCGACGCAGGCATCGTTGGCTGGGGTGAGGCTTTTGGCTTTGGCATCTGGCCCGCCACGCGAGCGGCCATCCACTCGATGGTGGCCCCCCTTGCGCTGGGGCGTGACGAGACGAATATCCCTGCCTTGATGGAAGACCTCAACAGGAAGCTGCACATCGTTGGGCGCACTGGTCCGATGGTGTTCGCACTCTCAGGGTTGGATATCGCGCTTTGGGATATTGCAGGCAAAGCTGCAGGTAAGCCCGTATCGGCCCTACTGGGAGGCGCTAAAGCCACCCGCCTGCCCTGCTACGCAAGTTTGATGCGCTATACAGATCCTGGCTTAGTCGCTGAAAACAGCGCGCGTGTCGTTGAGCGTGGCTATCAGGCAGTCAAGCTTCATGAGCTTGGCGCAGCACAAGTCAAGGCAGCGCGCGACGCGATTGGCCCAAACATTGACCTGATGATGGACGTCAATTGCCCTTGGTCTGTGAAAGAAGCCTTAGCCATTGCTGATTCGGTGCGCCCCTACAATCTGAGCTGGTTCGAAGAGCCCATCTGGCCACCAGAAGATTTTGAGAGCCTTGCCCAGGTCAGAGCACAGAGCGGTTTAAAAATCGCTGCGGGCGAAAACGCCATGAGCGTGAAAAACTTTGAGCAAATGTTTAAAGCCGGAGCCGTGGATATCGCTCAGCCGAGCGTGACAAAAATTGGCGGAATCTCGCCGATGATAGAAATCGCGGCACTTGCGCAACAACACAAGGTTGTCATGACACCGCATTGCCCTTACTTTGGCCCAGGATTACTGGCCAGCGTTCATATTGCTGCATCGCTCGCGCATACGCCGATGATTGAATACTCGTTTGCCGACTTGGGTGCCAATCCGCTTGGAGACGCCATTGAGGTAAAGGATGGCTACATCGCCGTACCAACAGGGCCTGGTCTGGGGCGCGACCCAGATCCAGAAATTATCAAACGCTATAGTGTTTAGGCAACTCTACTTTTTCTTAAAGGCGGTCGGCTTACCGCGCGGTGGTAAACCTGTGTGTTGCGTCAAGACTCGACCTTGGATCACCGGCCGTCGTACGGTAGATTCGGTACTGTTTTTACGGCGCGCACTGGTATAGCTGCCATCCGTTCTGGGCTGATGAAACGGGATCAGATGTTTTTTGCCGTTGCCGATCAGATCTGCTCGGCCCATTGCCATCAGCGCCTCGCGAAGCAAAGGCCAGTTATTGGGGTCGTGATACCGCAAGAAAGCCTTGTGCAAGCGCCGACGGCGATCACCACGCACGATATCAACCGTTTCGCTTGTGCGAGTGATTCGCCCTAAGGGATTACGCCCCGAGTGATACATCGCGGTTGCGGTCGCCATTGGGCTAGGATAAAAGGTTTGCACTTGATCGGCACGAAAGCCATGGCTCTTGAGCCACATCGCAAGATGCATCATGTCTTGATCGCTGGTACCGGGATGTGCGGCAATAAAGTACGGCACCAAAAATTGCTTCTTGCCCGCTTCTGCGCTAAACCGATCAAACATTTGTTTGAACTTGTCGTAGCTGCCGATACCGGGCTTCATCATCTTAGACAAAGGCCCCATCTCAGTATGCTCGGGTGCAATTTTTAAATAGCCACCAACGTGATGCGTAACGAGCTCTCGGATGTACTCGGGCGATTTCACCGCTAAGTCATACCGCAAGCCCGAACCGATCAAGATTTTCTTCACGCCTTTTAAAGCGCGAGCGCGTCGATACATATGAATCAACGAACTGTGATCAGTATTTAAATTTTGACAAACATCAGGGTACACACAGCTCGGCTTGCGACAGGCCGATTCAATTTCTGGGCTTTTGCAACCAATACGGTACATATTGGCAGTTGGTCCACCCAAATCTGAAATCACGCCGGTAAAGCCAGGCACCTTGTCGCGGATATCTTCAATCTCGCGAATCACAGAGTCTTCGCTGCGGCTTTGAATAATTCGGCCTTCGTGCTCAGTGATTGAACAAAAGGTGCAACCACCAAAACAGCCGCGCATAATGTTGACGCTAAACCGAATCATCTCCCAGGCGGGGATCTTGGTCGCGCCATCATGGCCACCGTTTTCATCCGCATATACAGGATGAGGGCTTCGAGCATAGGGCAAATCAAACACCAGGTCCATTTCAGCCGTTGTCAGCGGAATGGGTGGTGGATTGATCCAGACATCGCGGGCTGTGCGGCCCTCTCCATGCGCTTGCACGAGAGCTCGCGCGTTTCCAGGATTGGTTTCAAGATGCAGCACACGATTGGCGTGCGCATATAAAACCGGATCAGACTTCACTTGTTCGTAAGAGGGTAAGCGGATCACGCTGCGATCACGCGGCGGCACCTTGAGCTTGCCTTTAGTCGTTGGCAGGGCGGGGTTCGGCGCAAACACGAGTGGCGCTTCGTTGCTTGCTAAATTTAATTTTTTCGCATTGCCCTTCGGGCTATCGGGCTTGCCGTGACCTACGGCTTTAGCACCCTCTTGCGCCTTTGCGATGACTGCCTGAGCACTTGTTGCTTGAACGCCTAATGCCTTCGCACTTTTTGCATTTGCCGCATCAGCCACTTCGCGGGCCTCGTCATTACGGGCACAGCTTTCGCCCTGCTCAAGCGCCTGCTCACTGATCATTAAGTAAGGATTGACGTGCGCCTCGACTCGACCGGGTGCATCGATACTTGTCGAATCAATTGCAAACCAGCCCTCAGGAGTTTCGCGGCGCATAAAGGCCGTGCCACGAATATCAGTCATTTGGGCGATCGGCTCTTTGGCAGCAAGACGATGTGCAATTTCAACCACTGCGCGTTCAGCATTGCCATACAACAGCAAATCGCACTTACTATCGATCACGACCGAGCGGCGAACCTTGTCAGACCAATAGTCGTAGTGTGCGATACGCCGCAACGAGCCTTCAATACCACCTAAGATCACCGGTGTCTCTTTATAGGCCTCTTTACACCGCTGTGTGTACACAATTGCGGCACGATCTGGGCGCTTGCCACCAATGTCACCGGCCGTGTACGCATCATCGCTTCGTATCTTGCGATCAGCCGTGTAACGGTTGATCATTGAATCCATGTTGCCAGCGGTGACACCGAAAAAGAGATTTGGCTGCCCTAAGGCTTTAAAGGGCTCGGCACTTTGCCAATCAGGCTGTGCGATGATGCCAACACGAAACC
This sequence comes from uncultured Alcaligenaceae bacterium, assembly GCA_937952975.1. Classification (GTDB taxonomy): domain Bacteria; phylum Pseudomonadota; class Gammaproteobacteria; order Burkholderiales; family Burkholderiaceae_B; genus Zwartia. The sequence continues at coordinate 20,432 of CALFXX010000061.1, read as the reverse complement.
CTTGGTTTTCAAGCATTCGCCCGATCACGGCCATACCGAAGCTGGGGTGATCCACATAGGCGTCACCCGTGACAATGATGATGTCACAGCTGTCCCAGCCGAGCTGAGTCATCTCGTCGCGACTCATCGGCAAAAAGGGAGCCACGCCAAAACGCGCCGCCCAGAACTTGCGATAGCTGCTCAGGGGCTTAGCGTTACGAGGGAAGAGAGAAACGTCGGTGTAGGTGGTCATATCGGTCATTCAGTCGACGCAATTGTACGCAATGTAGGCTGGCTTAGGCTCTTAGCCCTTGTAGACCGTGCGGTCAAACGCCGATATCAAGCGTCCTAGAGGTGCAATATCGCCCTGTCGTTCGTTATCTCATGTTATATAGACCGCTTTACCTCCCCGCGGTCAGATACCCGTCATGCAAAAACCCACCTTTCTTGAGAGCGACCAGGTCAGCCACGCTTCAAGCCTAGTTTCTGAGATTGAAGAAGGGTTATTGGCCGAGGCTGCGTCCATCTCGCCAAAGTTTCTATACGACCAGCTCGGCGCCCATCTTTTTACCGCCATCACATTTTTGCCAGAATACTATCCAACCGCGGTCGAAACAGGTTTGCTGGCGCACTATAAAAATGAGATTGCGGCGGCCGTAGGTCTGAATCCTGTATTGATTGATCTAGGCGCAGGCGATTGTAAGAAGGCAGCTCGACTCTTTGAATCGATTAAACCCTCATCGTACGTGGCGGTCGACTTTTCAGTTGACTACCTGAAAGAGGCACTAGAAAAGTTACAAAGCCAGTACGCTGAGATTCCCATGTACGGCATCGGAATGGATTTTTCACGAACGCTCACGCTGCCCACCACGATCACTCAAACCCCAAGAACTTTTTTTTACCCTGGCTCAAGTATCGGAAATTTTTTACCGAACGAAGCGCAAGCCTTGCTGAGCCAAATCAAACGTGAAGCACTTGGCGGTGGCTTGCTCATTGGGGTTGACCTCATGAAAGCAGATCACGTATTGCAGCTCGCCTACGACGATCCGCTGAAAATCACCGCTGCATTTAATTTAAATATTCTTCGCTCAGTAAACGCCATGATCGGTTCAAATTTTGATGTCGGTCATTTTTGCCATAAAGTGCTAATCAATCATTCAAAAGAACGCGTCGAGCTTTATCTTGAAGCGCAACTGGATACGACCGTGTCATGGCAAGGCAAGCAGCGGTCGTTTAAGAAAGGCGAATTGATACACACTGAAAACTCTCACAAGTATTCGATTACTTCGATTCGTGATTTACTGAACCGCTCTGGATTTCATTCGCTAAAATTTTGGACCGATCCGCAACAATACTTTGCACTCATTTACGCCCAGTAATCAATTTATTAGGTGATTTTTGAAAGATTCTTTTGATCAATTCGTAACGTGTCAGTCTGAAGCAGCCCTAAAGGCTTACGACCATGCAGTCGATTGTCAACTGCACGCTTGGCCAGGGGCGCTTGCGGCGCTTGATTCAGCGCTTGAACACGCGCCTGATTTTGCACTAGCCCACAGCACCCGAGCCTCGCTCTTGCAAGCGGCAGGTCGCGGCAATGAGGCGCGCGAGGCCTCAAAGCAGGCGCTGCTTTTAGTCAAGGCCCTGACAGAACGCGAGCAGTCTCATTTGGGCATCATCAATCTCATACTTGAAGGCCGCGCAACTGCGGCCCTCGCCTGCGTTCGCACGCACGCTGAAAAATGGCCGCGCGATGCCTTTATCGTATCGCTTGCTTTAGGGGCTTTTGGTTTGATTACCTTTAGCGGTGCAGCTGATCATGATCAACAGCGTTTCGATTTGGTACAAAAACTCGTTCCTTCTTATCCTGCTGATCATCCATGGCTACTCAGCCATCGCGGTTGGGTGCTGATTGAATCGAATCAACCTGAGGCTGGCCTGCCTTTCGTCTCGCGCAGCCTAGAACTGCGACCTGCAAATGGTAATGCCGCTCACGTCATGATGCATGCAAGGTTTGAGCTGAACGAGCCCGAACGCGCGATGGATTTTTCGGATAAATGGCTCAGTCTTTACCCTGATACCGCCATACTTTTTGGTCATATACATTGGCACACGGCACTTTGCGAACTTGAATTAGGTCAAACAGCAGCAGCCGTGAATCGATTACTCACGATCATCGAACCGCACCTTGCCCATGCTCCGGGCTTAGTGGGCATGACAGATACCACGTCTTTATTATGGCGTTTGAAGCTGTTAGGTCTTACCAACTTAAGCTGGAGCACAGCAGAAAAATTTGCGCAAGACAAGTTTCCAAATGGGGGCAATGTTTTTGCAGAAATTCATTTGGCCATGCTAGCGGCCGGCACAAGGAAGATCGATGCCTTAAACGCCTGCCGCGCACGTTTGCAAAAATACGCTGACGCAGGCCACGGCGGCGCCCCAAGTGCCTTAGCCTGGGTTGAAGGCTTAGCATCGTGGCTTGCGGGCGATATTGGCACAGCGCGCAACGTGTTGACTGAGTGCTTAACACACTCGGTCACGGTGGGGGGCAGTCACGCACAGCGCACGGTGATCGCCAAGACCCTGGCTACGATTACCTAAGTGAAGAGCCGACGTGGTGAGGCTTAACTTTGTGTCGTTCAATTAGAAGGTCTGATTGAAAGCTGGGCAAGATCGACGGTTTCATTACTAGAGTCGTCGTAACCTTCATATTTGACCAGATATTTTTTGTCGCTTTGTTTTCTTAACACCACAGCTGGGTATTTTTTACCATCCTTCCAAAGCACTAGCAGTCGCATATGCTCTGGCTTGACCCAGCCATTATCTTCGTTACCGTAGCCGTCGTAATGAACAAGACACGCATCGGGCCGCACATCAATCACAGTGCCTGCGTACCATTTTTTATCATTCGGCCAGAAAAACCTGCTCTTTACACCCACTGTGCATAACGAAGAAACGCTCTTAACAGGTGCTGTGGCAGTGGCTGAGGTCGTGGTTTCGGGGGCAGTCACCGTCGCAGACTTCAAGACTGGCGTGCTCGCGGATGAGGTTGCAGCGGTTGTCGCTGCCGAGCTCACAGAGTCACCGCACACTGCCGACTTAAGCTTGGCCACCATCGAGAACGGGAGCGAACCCGCCGACATACTTTGATCGGCGCTCTCTACATTGAGCTTTTGAAAATCTTTATACAGTTCAGGAGGAAACTCCTTACCCTTACCACTTAAGTTCGGAGCTTCATACGCCGTCATTTTCACAAAACTGAATTGACTCGCTTTACAGTCGAATTGAATTTCAGACAGCATCGACCGAATACCAAAATCATCTGTCTTAGCAAACGTACCAAACACTTTTACGTTGACCTGATCACCGTTTTTAGTCAATGCAGGTGAGTACATCACATCGTAGGAGGGTTCTAATGGCGTCGCTGTCGATGTCCCTAATTTCACCGCGTCAGCTGGAACCTGCGCAAACACACCAATTGAGAACAACGACACAAACGCAATAAACACGAGGTTTAGCAGCAATCGCATCGCTGATCTCCTTGATAAACTTGGTGTCTTGATGATTCTTAGTCGTACTTCACTGTCGAATCGGTGATGTAGAGGTTGGTAGCCTTACAGAAGTCAGCCTCATAGTCGTACTTGAAGCCATCATCCGCCTCAACGTGAAACTGAATGGTGCATGGGCCTTCGTTATGGCCAAAGTGCATGTCATACACTTCACCCGGTTTGATCTTGTCACCTCTGCCAAGCCAGTTCTTACCCCAAGAACCACCTTCCTTGGTTTGAAACATAATGATGCTGTGGCTGCTACCGTTATGCAGATGAAAATCAGCCCAAGCGCCCGCGTGGGCAACCGTGATTGCGCCAAGTGTCAACGCAGAAATGACTGCAGCTTTTGTGAAAACTTTTTTCATGACCAGTTTCATGATGAATGACCTTTGTTGATTAACGTACTGTTTGACCCGAATGCAAAATGAATATCAAAAGTGCAATTATTTATACCCAAAATATGTTTCAGTACTCAATATGCCCTACTACGGCTAAGGTTAATATCTTTTGAAGCACCTTGATTAATTAAGATTTTCTGAGCAAACATTCCATTCGCAACTAGATTGACGATCGCTATGCGCTTTCTCTTTATCGTTTGTTTTTTCTTACTATTTCAACCGAACCGCAGTTTGGCCGATGACACGGTAGTTGGGTTAGGGGCAGGCGGGCTTGAGTTTCGCACCACTGATAAAGTCAGTATGGTCAAAGAATGGTTGTCGATTTCACCAAAACTGATCGATGCGCGCTATACCTTTAGAAACACAACAGACCAGCCTGTCGAACTCATGGTTGCGTTCCCCTTGCCAGTTTTGGATACCAGGCTACGGAACTGATTATGGCCTCAGGACACATGAGACCCAAGCCGATTTAAGTATTGACTCAACCAAACAAGTGCGAGCGCTACCTAAAAATGTGCAACAACACCTGATTAATATGGGTGCACTAAAGAGCGGCCCACCAGAAGACGATGCCTACCCGTTTCCAAACTGGCGGCTCGTGACGTTGTATTACTGGACGCAGATTTTCCCGGTAGGTAAAGACGTCATTATTCATCATACTTACCAGCCAATATCAACCATGTCAGAAGGTTTCAACACACAGTCTTATGACGAGAAAACGATGCAACGCTTACCGCTGGAGTTAACCGGAAACGCAAACGCTCGTTATCCAAAAAATGCCGAGGGTCTTAAGCAGTATTGTATGACCGATCAATTTTTCGCCGCCGCAAAAACAAAAACAGCGTTTAAAACTTACTCGATTGATTTCATTTTAAAAACGGCTAATGCATGGCACAAGCCAATCGGCGAATTCACCTTGGTACTTCAAACCGATGATCCACAAAACTTAGTTTCGATTTGTATGGAGGGCATGAAACAGACCAGCCCCACTTCATTTGAAATCACGAAACACGACTTCGCCCCAGTTGATGATCTAAAAGTATTTTTTCTAAAAAAATAAGACGTTCATTTTTTTAGAGGCGAATGAACAGCTTATTTTGTAGAGGGCTTGCTCAAGCCTAACCTCTTGCCGTTTTGCTATCAGCTTAAGCCTTAACAAGGCACGCTCTTAACCAAACAACTCAAAACCAGATTCTGCTGGGGAAACGATGCCCGCAAATATCAAAGGCTCTGCACCGTGGTTATAGACCCCGTGCACAGCACCTGTTGGGGCGATGACAACATCGCCTGCCTTGATGATCTTGGTGTTGCCTTCTTTATCCAACTGGTATGTCCCCATTCCAGACAAAATCACCCAAGTATCTTGGCCCGTGGGATGCGAGTGTGCCAACAGGCGTTGTCCAGGTTTGACGTGCCACGCAATGACGGCGGTGTCCTGGGTGCGAGACACAACGGATCGGACAGGCTCTTGGTCGGAGGGCTGTAAATAATCGGCTAACGCGAAAATCCGTTCTGTTGACATAAGATAATCCTAAGAAAGTAAATAAAGTACCTGATACCTTAAAGCAATTTCTATGCCATCAATGATCATTGGGTTATTGTAGTGGCGTGAAATCTTCTAACAGGACCCGACCAACCTTGGCATTTATTCGCCTCGATAAAAATAGACTGACCGGAGAACTCGATGTCGCTTAATCAGACAGAAATTGGCTTTATTGGTCTAGGCGCTATGGGAGGCGGCATTGCACGTCGACTTGCTCAAGCGGGTATCAAACTACACGTCTGCGATCCAGATCCCACCAAGACCGCCGCCTTTGCTCAGTGGAGTGCCATTGTTCACACCGATCCCCGATCGATCGCTGATGCAGTCGATATTGCATTTGCTTGTCTGCCCGATGCAGAGGTAAGCAAAGCCGTTGCTTATGGTTCCGAAGGAGTTATCCAGGGCAAAAAGCTCAAGGTCTATATCGAAACGTCGACCATCGGTCGCAGCCCAGTCATTGAAATTGCTAAGGTCCTGTCAGCCCAAAATATCAATGTATTAGATTGTCCAGTTAGCGGCGGGCCACGTGGCGCAGACAACGGCACTTTGGCAATTATGGTGTCTGGAGACGCAACCGTCATCGAAAGCGTTCGGCACGTCTTAAATCTAATCGGTAAAAATATCTTTGACATTGGCCCTGAGCCGGGCATGGCGCAGATGATGAAGCTGGTCAACAACATTATCTCTGCAAGCAATATGGCCTCGGCCTTTGAGGCGTTGGTTCTAGGTGCCAAAGCTGGGCTGGATGCCGACCTGATGGTCAATGTCATCAATGCGAGTACGGGCCGCAATAGCGCCACGACCGACAAAGTACCAAAATCCGTGTTGCCAGGTACGTTTGACTATGGTGCCTCGACACACACCTTACATAAAGACATTACTCTGGGTCTGATCGAAGCTGAAGAGCTCGAAGTGCCGATGTGGGTGGCGCGCAATACACGTCAAGTATGGGAATTTGCCATGACCCAAGGCGGGGCAGATCTTGATTTCACCACGCTGATTCAGTACTACGAAAAATGGGCTGGCGTGGTGGTGCGCAGTAAAAGTCATCAGGCCGACTGACTGGTCTAGGCAATCCACAAAAGATACGAAGTGAGGCCATGGAAAACTTTCGTGAAATACATCCACTCAACGCGTCCCCTGAAATCGCAGAGATCTATGCCGATATTCGCGCGGTTTCAGGCTTATCGATGGTCAACCTCATTTGGCGACACTTTGCGGCCTTGCCTAATGTGATTGAATGGGCTTGGAAAGGTGTGCGCCCACTTGTGGCCTCGAAAGAGTTGGTGGATGCTCGTCAACGCCTCATTGACGCGATCGAACTTCCGATACTCCCTGCCCTCAGCGCTGAGGCTTGGCGCGCTGCTGGCGTCGATGGCGCTGAGTTAACCGCCTTTCGTGCCATGATGGCAGACTATGTTCGCGGCAACAGCACCAACATCATCGTTTTAACTGCGCTGCGATTACGTCTCGAAGGACTCGACCACGCTTCACCTGTATTTTCGGCTGCCCCACCTCCGGTCGCAATGAAGCAATCACCGCCCTTGCCACGCATCGACACACTAGATCCAAGTCTTGCCGACGCCATACGCGCACTGGCGCAACGCCACGAAGGCGCGCAAGGAGGAATTATCCCGAGCCTCTATCTCGAACTCGTCAGGTGGCCAGCGTTGATGGCGACCTTTCCGCATTGGCTTGAGGCGCTGTACGAACCTTCAGCAATGCGCACAGCACGCACAAGCACGTGTCGAGCCGCTGAGCGCGAGGCCTTGGCCTTACTACCCGCGCTTGATTCGGCGCCCCCCAACGTCGCAGAGATGCGACCTGCGCTCGAGCACTTTACGCGCTTGATCATTCCAGACCTCACGCCAGTGTGTGTTGCTGTGCAGCGCCTTTTGCCTGCCCGCTGAAGCTATGCCAAGCCACCTCGTACCCTATCTAACGAGTACCTTCATTCGAGTTGATTGGTATCGGCTTCAATCTGGTTGATCTTAGCTTCAATCTTGAATGATGTGGCCTAATCGTTTTTTTTAGCTTTCGGCATTTTGGTTTGATTCTGAATCACTCTTACAAAACTCGTGCGATCATCAAACTCGGCTTTTGTAAAATCACAGTGCGTTAAGTTCGAAAAATCGAAACAAGCCCCTTTTATATTGGCACCTACCATCAGCGCACCGGTAAGTTGCGCATTTGCAAAAGTCGCTTGCGTTAAATTTGTACGATCAAATCGAGCACTACTCGCTTTTGCAAAGCTAGCATCCACGTTAACCATATTAGCCGCACCAAAATACGATTTATTCAAATTTGCATTGCGCATATCTGAGGCTTGCAAATTAACACCGTTAAAAAAACTCGACAGCAGTGTTGCATGTTGAAAATTTGAGTTTGGAAGATGGCTATCCAGCACTACGCTCGTAGAAGTAAAGTTTGCCTGCGAGAAATTGGTACCCGTCAGCTTACAGTGCGCAAAGCTAGCGTTCAGAAAATTTACTTTTGAAAAATTAGCATTCTTACCCACCAGCCCAATGAGCGTGGCTTTTTCCATTGATGCGCTAACTGCCGTGACTCGACTCACATCAATCGGAGCAAGCAAAGACTTGAACGTTGGTAACTTACCCGCCAATAACTTCTCCACATCCATATCTGGCCCAGTCTTTAATCCAATCACTTTGGCCAATTTGAAATTTGCCCCAGAAAGATCAGCGTTTCCAAAGATCACACCAATTAAAACGGCTCCCTCTAGCTTGGCACCTTTCAGATTCGCGCCCTCGAGCTGAGCGTGATCTAACACTGCACGGGACAAGTTAGCCCCTTGCAAGTTGGCGTGTATCAACTTTGCCTTGCCTAAGTTCGCTCCTGATAAGTTCGCCTTTGATAAGTTTGCCCCCTCAAAATCAGCGCCCGCAAAGGTTGCATCATGCAGGTCTGCGCCCACGAGTGAAGCCCCTGCAAAAGAGGCTCCATCCAAAAACGCTCCCGAAAAATTAGCTCCATCTAAGTTGTGTCCAGACAAATCAGCCCCAACCCAATCACAGCCGACTGCAGGGCTTCCCGACGCACCTTGAGCTACCCATTCCGCAATTTTTTTACCAAGTAACTTAGGCTCAATCAATGAACTAGCGACCGGCATCCAATGTGCAGCTTTACGGTAACGCGCCACACTCGCTTGCAACGCTTGCGCTAACTTCGGACGTATTTGATCGAGTTGCGCGGCACTGATGCGTCCTGCCTGTAAATTATCTTGAAGCTGGGTCAGCATGCCATGCATTTTTCGAACAGGGGGCCCCGCCAACTCATCTTTAATTTTTTTTGCAGCTTTAGCTTCGATGTCAACACCCATCGCATCCATCGCTGCTTTGACTTTGGCGCTCGCGACCTTACGCGCTTCAAGACCTAACTCTTGAGCCCGCTTCACAAGCAAAGCCAGTTTTACCGCATCAGGCTTAGGTGAAGTTAGAATTTCGACTATCTGTTCAGAAATTGCAGCAGCTTCGTCTGCAGGTGCAAGCGGCAAAGGCTCTTGAGTCGTTGCGCCCGACGCAGGAGTTACCGTGGCGCCGGGAATTTTTATATCAGCGCTTGGTGCAATAACACTGGCTTGATCGATTCGCTCTTGTGCCTTCGCTTTTGCCTCATCGACAATCGTCGCAATACGTTTTTTTGCTTCAGGCGGTATGGGTAAAAGTAGTGAACCAACCTGGCCTGCCGGCAGCAAAGGACTTTCATCGAGCGAACTCATGACTGAATCGCGCTTAGAACCACTTCTGGTAGCAAGCACCTCTGCATAGTGGGCGATGCCCTTTGGCGCGGCAATGTCCTCTAACCCTGTTAACAACAAATTCACGTCACTTGCGTCGGGTTCGGCGATTTCAATCACCCCTCGCCACATCTGCCCTAACAACCCTCTTTCAGGCATTAGCCAGACGGTATCGAGCTTCATCGGGATGGGTATTAGCGCGGGCCCAGATAACCCACGTCGAATAAAACACTTTGCCTGCCACGCCGGTAAAGTCCAGGACTTTACCCACCCTTCACGCGACAGCCCCTCGCAAGTAAAAACATCTCCCGCTTGAAACGCGTGGGGGACATGCTGATCTACTGCAGCCAGCATCAACACTTCGGGAGGCGTATCACTCGCCATCGCTGGGTAATCTAATTCTTGCCACTTAGAATCATAAGTGCCATAGGGTTTGAAGCGTGACGGCGAGTTAAGTGGAAGCGGGCCTAAACCCGCCGGCCTTGGCGAATCGGAGGGTGAGGCAATCAAGTCATCTCGATACTCAATTTGAGGCAACATTTTGTAAGCCCAAGCATCGCCGTAAAATCCTTGCCCATCAGGATTGACGTCGTGCCCGGCACCACCAAAGGCAAGCGACCAATCAAGAGGAACTGGACCTCCAATCGCTACGGGCTCGGATGGCCAGGCAGTATTCAAGACTTTCTTCCAATGCCTTGCTCCACTAACGTGTATACGTTTATGCGAAAGCACTTTATCGCCCCGTGTGACTTTCACGTCTGCCCGAGCCGACACGGCGAGGTTGTCTTTCGGATAAACATGTCCAAAAACCAACCACTCTGACCAAGGCTTTTCTAGACCAAAATCAGGAGTCGTTTTTTTTGGAAGTAATTTCGATAGCGTCTTCCAGAGCGTTTGATCTGAACAAAGAGTGGGCTGCGACCCAATCATCTCAAAACCCGCCATGCAAGTGACCACAAGCACTACCCTGCCTGCTGGCTTAGGAACCGGGCGCGAAGAAACACTCAGCGCCTGAGGTTTGATTGTTAGCATGATCAGTTAGCTAGGCGACTAGGCTTGCTCAGGGTTATTGACTAACTCGAGGATCACTCGCCCAAGATCCTCGTCGCTTAATTCAAACAGAGCTTGCGGTAACTCAAAAAAGTCGTCGGATAAGGTTGCTAATTGATCTGAACATTTCTCGATAGCGGCATCACGCGAGACATTTTCGCCAAACGCGCCAATTGCAAATAACTGGTCGGCGAGCATGACACTAGCTTTTTTTTGCTCTGAGATCGGCAGATCCGTAAATTTCGGACGCCTCGGTTCTGCACCGATATCCATTGGCTGAGAAACACTATCCTTATCCATGATTGAATTCCCTTATTTGCCTGATAAGACGTGCATAGGTGGTCATTATCATTTACGACTCTGGTACTTCGTCACCGACGAATACGTTTTAGTTGTGACTTTGTATACCGACTTAATCGCCTTTGCCGCGTTGGTCGCATCGGCAACAGACATTCCTGCTTTTACTCCAATCGTTTCAAGAACAGGCATGCCTTTAGTCAAGATTTGCGCAAAGTTTTTTTGTAACTTCGCCCCCTTTGAGTCGGTCGCAAAGGTCCATCCCTTCTTAGCGTTATCAGCGTCTTTCGCCGCTTTTTCTGCAGCCTTCGAATCATCAATAGATTTTTGGGCTGCTTTTGCCTCATCAGCGGCCTTAGCAGCGTCCTCATTCGCAAAATGCTCATTTGCCTTTGCGATTTGACTCTCGTCCTTGGCGTCCTCAGCTAACTTCGCCTGCCGCGCTGCTTCGCTTTCTTTGCCAGCAGTTTCTGCCTCTTTAGCGGCCTGCTCGGTGTCCTTGGCGGCTTGTTCGGTCCCCTTTGCCGTCTCGGCCGCTTTAGCAGCATCTTCAGACGCTTTAGCGGCTTTCGCTGCGTCGTCCGCGGCTTTCGCTGCCGCCTCTGAGGCTTTAGCCGCCTCTTCGGCCTTGGTGGCAGCCTTGCCTGCTTCAATCATTGTCTTAGTTTGCGCAGCCAGGTAAGCATCTTTGCTAGCACCTTTCATCCACGCTGCATCGTTCGCATCTTTGGCCAATTGCTCTTCGGCCTTTGCGTTCTCTAAAGCCTGCTCAGCATCTTTAGATGCCTGCTCTGCATCTTTCGCCGCTTGTTCAGCATCTTTAGATGCTTTAGCAGCGTCGTCAGCCACCTTCGCAGCATCCTCCGCCTCTTTCGTTGCCTGCTCTGCAGCGCGCGAGGCCTCTAGGGCTTTTTGACTCGCCTCAGTCGTTGTCTTAGAAAGTTTCGCAGCCTCTTCTGCGGCTTTTGCGGCCGCCTCAGTATCTTCGAGTGCCTTGGCAGCTTTCTCGGCATCTTCAGTCGCTTTCGCAGCCTCTTCTGCTGCCTTGGCCGCCTCTGCCGCTTTGCCTGCGGCTTCCGCAGCTTCCGCCGCCTCCGCCGCCTCAGCGGCTTCCGCAGCCCCCGCAGACGTGATCTTCATCGTCGCCAAATCCAGCTTAAAGGATTTACTTTCGACCTCAATCACATTTTCGTCCATTGCCAATAAGACTTGTCCCATCGACATCACGGTAAAGGGCATATCCAAACCAATCACAGAATCCATTGCCAAGCCAATGACTGTGTCGCTGGACATGCCAATTGTGGTGTCACTGGCTGACCCCATGACCATGTCATCTGTGCCGCCTAAAAAACTGGTGGCACCTTTTTGCATAACGGTTTTAGTCTCTGCTCCGGAAACCGTCGTCACAGTACTGCCATCGACGGATTCAGTCTCAACAACCGGCAGAGTGGGACTTGACATGAATGCCATGCCTGCTGACACAATACTCGCAGCCCCTGACGTCATCGATGTCCAAGCAAAATTTACCCCGGTGAATACAGTTTTACTGGTTGAATTGGTACTTGCCTTTTGCGCCGGGGCGGGCGGTTCTTCTGACTCAGCGGCCACCTGGACCGAAGCAGAAGTGGGGGTTGGTGCGCTAGGCAATGGCCCGCCGATAGAAGTCACTCGCGTCTGCATCTGCTGAAAGTGAGTGCCATTCACGACAAAGCTTGAAGATCCATTCACATTTTGTGATGCCATCACCGTCGTCATATCGGTATTAGCAGGCGCTACGATTGAAGTGTACGTACCAACTAGTTGTGCATGGTTGCCATTTGTGGATACAGCGTAATCGCCAATGATCTGCGAATTATGATTGCCGTTGATCAGATTGAAGCTGTTACCACCCGTGTTTTGAAAGTGATTGCCATTGACCTGATGAACTCGATTACCGTCAATAATCGTTTGTTCGTGCTTTTTATTATGAGAGCTTCTGCCCCCTTGGTGAATTTCAGTCTTTTCGTTACCCACCACCTCAGAATGATATCCACCGATCGCATGAGTATGATCAATACCAATCAAGTGATAAGAGTTGCCGCCTACCGAGACACCCCAATGATGCTCCTCCAAACCCTTTTTGATTGCCTGCTCAATAAAGGTCGGAAGATTTTCAGTTAACCACTGCTGCATACCACTCGGCAGGTTGTCATAGTTCGGGACAACATCCGACCACTTTAGATCACTCATGCGCACTACCCCATGTGAATTTGCTGGCCCTGCATTTTGACCATCTGCTCGCCACTGATCGCTGTCACTTCACCGTGAATTTCAACCAAAGTGGGACTCTCTAGACGCAGATGACCGGCGTTGGTTTCGTCTAGTTCATCGATACGACGTATGCTGCGCTTTGCGCGCATGAACAGCGTACCGACGCTGCTCGATAAAAATTCAACTGTGTCATCGATGCGCTCGGCGATTCTAGAAAACATACGCAGGTTTACGGTCGCCCGATCAGCGACGACTTCGATTTCTTCACTAATCACACCGATTTTGGCAAACTGCAACTCGACTGCTGAACTCGAAGCAAGCACCATGGTCTGCTCTGGTTGCGAACGCTGCAGTATCGCCAAAATGTACGGAGGCCCATGACCAGGATTCGTGCACAACACCACATCACCTAAATCGGGACGAACCAAACAACTTGGCGCGCATTCAGCTCGGATACCACCCTTAATACATAGAGGATCAAGCGAAGTGACCGTAGCTTGCGTTAATGTCACGGTAACGTTTTCAGCTGCCAGACTTTCAATATTGGTGAAATCCATCCGAGTATTCCTGTCAAAATGTAGTTCTGTTTCGCTTAAGTATTTTGCATGACAAATTCTGCGTAAGCCTCATTTTCTGGGCTTAACTTAGACTCTGCCGACGAGTCAAACTTCGCGTCATCTCGTATTGCTCGATCTAACTTTGCCATGGTCAGCGAGGCTTTTCTAAAATTTGCCTCGGTCAGATCGGCACCGATCATGTCGGCCTCGTTTAACGTTGCCGCTTCAAAATTACCTGCTTTTAGATTTGACAGATGCCAAAGCGACTTTGTTGCCTGGCAGTCCTTCAATGAGGCACCGATCAACGTACACTTTATAAAGCGGGCGTTATCAAGCCGCGCCCCATCGAGATTCGCTGCGGCAAGGTTGGTACGAATAAAACCAGCCAAACTTAAATTGGTTTTTGTAAGTTGACACTCCGACATTTGAGCATCAACAAAATTGGCATTGCTAAAATTTGCTCCGCTCAAATTGGCGCCTATGAAACTTGTGCCACTGCACTGTGCAAACGGCATCAACACAGTCGACAAATCTAACCCATCTAGCAGAGACGATCCGAGCACGATGCGAGCGCCTTGTGCACCTTCAAAAGTACAGGTGCGCAAATCAAGTTTATAAAAACAGCTTTGCTCGACCAACGCATTCGAAAAATCTGTCTGTTCAAGTAAAGACTCAACAAACACTGCAGTATTCAAGTTAGCCGCTTTGAAACTGGCCTCTTTGAACGATGACTGCAAAAATTTTGCTTCGATAAAGCGCGCACTCTGCGCCTGCAAGCCGATAGTGCCACACTGCGCTAAAGTGAGACGCCGACCGACCGCCGACTGGAAACTGCACTGCAAAAAGCTCGTTTTAAAGAAATTAGTTTTATTCAGGCTTGCTTGATCAAAACTAACCTGATTTAACGTGCAGCCTGTGACAACGGCTGCGTCTAAATTTGCGCTGTCAAACCGCACGCCTTGGATCTGGCACTCGGCAAGAATGACACCCGCCAACTGTTCGCCTGAACAATCAGCATTTCTCAGTTTCAACCCTGTTACAGGTCTACCGGCTTGCTTCACTTGCTGCAGTGTCGCAAGCACGGCCGAGCCTTCGATCCATTCACTCAAAATAGGCCCTCAATTAATAAATAATAAAGCTTGAAGCGATGCGCCCGAAACAACTAAGGCTAACGCAGTATATCAGGTGCATCTGTTTGATTTTATTAAAATTTTCGAGGTATTTTCGTGATTACGATCGATGTTTTTCTAACCACCTATCAATCAATGCTTAGGCGCCGGCGGCCTTGTCTCTAGAAAGGATGGTCTTGCAGAAATCGCTTCAAACCAGCTATTCAAATTAGGATGAGTTGAGCGCCATACAAAATCAGGAATCAAATCCGCAAAACCTAAGGTACAACCAAACACGATTTGCACCATGTTGAGCGGCTCCTGAAACAAGGGGTGATTGATTTGCTGCTCCCAAAGATTCAGTAATCGCCTAGCTCGATCAGTTTCGTGCAGAACGATTTTGGGGGATTGCTCGTTAACGGGTCGCCATTTTTCGCGCCCCAGTACCGCCAGGCCATCAAGCGTGCTGCGCACAAGTGCCTCGAGGCGTCGGGCCTCGAAGCCTGCCTCACCGGTAGGCAATGCAAAACTTGGATGACCGTCAAGGTGATCAAGGTATGAACAGATCAAACCAGAATCTTCAAGCCCAACGCCGTCGTCACACACTAGATGTGGAACCCTGCCAGACGGATTAACCTGATAGTAGGGGCTATCAGTCGTACGAGTCTTGGCCGAAATCACCTCGACTTTTTCTGATAATCCCTTTTCGATGATGACGACACGTACGATGCGGGCATAGGGTGAACCTGGGCTAATGTAGAGTTGCATGTTCGGGTTCCTTTTGAATGTGTTCGAGGATGGCCGCACGCGACTGCAACGTCTTGAGTCGGCCCAGGCAGCATTTACACTTACTTTGGCACTCGATACATCGCGCAAATCTTGTTACCGATTGGATCGCGCATGTAGGCGAGATACAGCTTGCCTGCAGGGCCTTCGCGATAACCAGGGGGATCTTCACAAGTGGTTCCGCCATTTGCAACGCCAGCCGCGTGAAACGTATCGACCTGCTCTGGCGATTGCGCCAAAAAGCCGATCGTCCCGCCGTTAGCCGGCGTGGCTGCTTTGTTATCGATAGGCAGTGAAAACGCAAACACACCTGTGGGCGTGCGGTAAAAGTAGCGAATGTCTCGGTTCATCACACCCGGTGCAATGCCCAAGGTACCAAAACACGCATCATAGAATTTGCGCGATGCTTCTAAATCGTTTGCACCTACCATTACGTGACTGAACATGTTTGCTCCAAGAATTGTGGTTTAGACCAAGAAGCGTAACCCAAAATGAAAGACTTCAACCGTTTTCCTGAGTTGGGGTTCAGCCCTAACCCGCTAGACCTGCGTGTTAATCTTTCTGGTCTGTGCTGTTTTCTCGTGGGGTGCTTGTTTCCCTCATGTCGCAACTGGCCTAGCAAAACTTGTAACACCCTGCCCTAGTGGCACGGAATTAAAATCACGATACTTATCGAATGTTTGGAGAGCACGCGTCTCATGAAATCTTACTGGATCAACAAGACCACGAACGGAACCGAGCTTGAACTGCGCGAGCTTCCGGTGCCTACCCCCAGCCCTGAACAGGTGCTGGTGCGGGTGCGGGCAACCAGCATTAATCGCGGCGACATCATGGGCGCCATTAAGCTTCATAGCGCCAAGGGCGGGCGTCCAGCCGGCGTCGATGGTGCCGGCGAGGTCGAAGCAATCGGTGCCAATGTTCGCGGCGTTGCAGTCGGTGACCGAGTCATGTTCCGTGCCAAGGGCTGTTTTTCTGAACACGTGGTTGTCGACTCAACACTGCTCACGCCAATTCCGGCATGCTTAAACTGGGAACAGGCCGCAGTGATTCCGATCGCCTACATCACCGCCTACGAGGCGCTCTTGCAATTCGGTGGTATGCAACAGGGCGACTGGGTGTTGATTGCCGGGGCATCGTCTGGCGTTGGTGTCGCAGCGATACAGATCGCAAAGATGTGCGGTGCCAAGGTCATCGGTACCTCCGGATCCGCAGAAAAGCTTGCGCGCTTGAAAACGCTGGGTCTTGACGCCGGCATCCAAACGCGTGGCGAAAACTTTGCAGAAGAAGCGCTGAAGATTACGGACGGCGCCGGTGTCAAACTTGCTGTGAACTTAGTGGGCGGTAGCGCTTTTGCAGGATGCCTTGAAGCACTCACTGACTTTGGCCGTCTGGCGGTTGTCGGCTATGTTGACGGACAGATGTTGACGGGGCTCGATATTGAGCCGGTACACGGCAAACGCTTGCAGATATTTGGGCTTTCGAATGCCCCCCTATCGACGGCGATGCGTGCAGTTGCCCAACGCGGCTTCGAGCGCGACGTTATGCCTGCCATTATTGATGGACGAATCGTCCCGGTCATTGATCGCACATTCTCGTTTGATGAATTGCCGGCTGCCAAGCAATACGTCGAACAAAATGCCTTGCTGGGCAAAGTCGCCATCCGGTTTGCCTAATCTTTTGGCATCACATTTTGCTGGGTAACAGTTGCACAGACTGTAGGGTGCTTGCTATGCATGACGTTCGACGTATGGTCATCAATTCATTACTATCCACCTGCATCGCGCTTGCGCTCGGCGCTTCTAACGCCCACGCGCAGCAATCGCCGGCGCGTCCGACCCGGTTGGTGATCCCACTGACTGCGGGCGGTGGCGCAGATACCACCGCGCGCATCCTCGCGCAGAAATTATCCGAGAACACCGGTCAGAGTTTCATTGTCGAGAACCGACCGGGAGCCGGCGGCAATATCGCTTTTGATTACGTCGCCAAGGCGGATCCCGATGGCTACACGTTGCTTTATAGTCCGATCGGTGTCGCCATTAATCCTACTCTTTTCGAAAAGGTTAATTACCGGATTGAGGATTTCGTGGGCGTCTCGTACGTCGGCGACGCACCGCTGCTGCTCGTTGCGAATAACTCATTGCCAGTGCGTACGATTGGTGAGCTGATCGAACTCGCCAAAGCACGCCCTGGTGAGGTGCGTTTCTCAAGCTCGGCGATCGGCAGCTCATCGCATCTAGCCAGCGAAGTCATGCGCATGATGGCTGGCGTCGAAATGTTGCACGTACCGTATAAGGGCGGGCCGCAGGCTTTACAAGACGTGATCGGCGGTCAGATTGAATTCGCCACAATCGCGATGCCAGAGGCGCTCCCGCAAGTACGCGCTGGCCGCGTCCGTGGACTTGGCCAGACTGGCATCAAACGTTCGTCCATTGCACCAGACATCCCGACGTTTGATGAGTCGGGATTGAAAGGCTATACCGTGATGACCTGGTATGTGGTGTTTGCTCCGGCCAAAACACCCGCCGCGATTGTTCAACGCGTGCACGCAGAATTCGATAAAGCACTCAAGGTTCAAGAGGTACAGGATCGCCTGCGTGAAGCTGGCATTACTGAAATCGTCAACGGCTCACCTGAGGTCGCCACGAAATTCGTGCAGAGCGAATATCAGCGCTGGGGAAAAATCGTGCGCGAGTTAAAACTGAAAGCTAATTAGGTTGTATGCGACCAATTAAACCTCTCGAAGCGATCGCTGCTCTCGTAGTATTTAGCGAGTATGCTATGACCCATATTACAAAAAATACAAAAAAGAAATAGAACCACCCGGAGCTCATCATGTACCGCCTAGCCCTTTTCAGTCTTTTGATTGCAATCACAAGCTTGTGGGCAACCGAATCACGCGCTCAGAGTTTTCCTAGCAAATCGGTACGTCTCATTGTGCCGTTTCCACCAGGGGGGCCTGCTGATGTGCTGGGCCGCCTGTACGCCGAGAAGCTTTCGGCCGCATGGGGCCAACCTGTGGTCGTCGAAAATCGTGCGGGCGCTGCAGGCAATATTGGCTCAGACATGACTGCGAAGGCTGTTCCAGATGGATACACCCTTTTATTAATTGCGAGCAGCCACGTCATTAATAGTGCGTTGTATGACAAACTTCCTTACGATCCGATTAAAGACTTTACGCCCATCTCACAAGTCGCGTATTACTCTCTGGTGTTGGTTGCGCATCCGTCGGTACCTGCTCAGTCGCTGACTGAGCTCGTTGCCCTGGCCAAAGCGCAGCCGGGAAAGCTTGCTTTGGTCTCTGCTGGAAACGGCACGCCCACACATCTCACCGCAGAGCTATTTCGTACCGCGGCTCAGATCGACTTCTTGCATGTACCGTACAAGGGGGCTGCGCCTGCAACCAATGATCTTCTGGCTGGTCAAGGTCAGTTAATGTTTAACAACCCGGTATCAGCATTGCCACACGTCACAGCTGGCAAGCTCAAAGCGTTTGCCGTTACGGGTACACAAAGATCGGCGCTTGCTCCAGACATCCCAACGATCGCTGAATCGGGATACCCCGGCTTCGAAGCGGGTACGTGGTACGCGTTTTTAGCGCCCGCTGGCTTACCGCCCGAGATTTTAAAAAAATTATCAACGGATATTGTAGCCATCACCAAGCAAGACGACCTCAGGGCTCGGTTCGCAAAAATGGGGATTGAAGCCTTGGGCAGCACGCCCGAGCAGTTAAGTGAAGTCATGCAAGCCGACTTAGTCAAATGGTCGGCTGTGATTCGCAATGCAAATATTAAGCCTGACTAGGTCGCGGCTTGCCGCACCGCACGAAGTTTCAACATTTATCACGCAAGGACTGTCATGCCATTTTTAAAACGCGCTGGTCACCCCGCCATTCACTATGAACTCGATGACTTTACCGATCCATGGCGTCAAGCGCCTTATTTAATTTTGCAGCACGGCTATGGCCGCTCAAGCGAATTTTGGAGACCATGGGTCCCTTACTTAGCGCGTTTCTTTAAGGTTGTACGTCCGGATCTGCGTGGTCTGGGTCAGTCTGAAATCCCTGGCAATTTAGATACAGACATCACACCCCAACACTACGTAGGCGACCTTGTCGCGCTTATACAAAGTCTAGGTGGCGCTCCTGTGCACTACTGCGGCGAATCAGTCGCCGGTATTATTGGGATGGCACTTGCGGCCGAGCACTCCGATCTGCTTCGCACGCTATCGTTGGTCGCTGCGCCCACACACATTAACCCTGATACGCAAAAGGCCTTCGCCTTTGGTTACCCAACTTGGCAGGAGGCTTTAAGCACGCTCGGTTCGCGTGGTTGGGCTGATGCTGCAAACAGCGCGACCCGGTTTGGACCGGGGACTGACGTCGGCTTGTTAAAGTGGTATGCCGATGAAATGGGAAAATCAAACGTTGACGTACTGATCCGCATGTCACGTATCGCATCGGTCATTGATGCGACGCCTTATCTGAGCCGTATCAACACTCCGACGCTTGGCTTGTACCCCGCTCAGGCGCCCGTAACCATCCAAACGCAAGAGCAAGTCATCCGCCAGCATATTAAAAATCTTACGATCGTACACGTGCCCTCAAGCCATCACGCCATCATGAACATCATGCCAGCGATGCTTGCTCGACAAGTACTGTACTTTGCATCACAGCATGACGGCACTGTGTGCGACGAGGCTTGACCAAACTCACTCAGCGACGAAGTCATGGAGGTGGGTCAGTTTTCGGTGCAAATCAACAGTATCGAGCTAGTGTGGTCAATCAATCGAGCCGCATCACCCTGACAGCATTTTTATAAGCCACCAGTTCAATGCTCGCTGGTTGCAAACGTGCCAACAGCCCTTTTCTGATCTCAGCAATATTTTGCTCGAAGTTAACGTTTGGGTTATAGGTATCCGTGCCAACCATGAACCGTGTGGGAAACGCATCAATCAATTTGATCCATTCACTTTTAGCAAAATCTTCGCTGTAAATCACCCGTGTTCTGATTCTTTCATTATCAACATTTGGATAATGGGACTTTGAGCGCGCAGACATTTCGCAAAATAAATTCGGGTGCTGAGTCAAAAGCGTTTTGACTAAGTCAACGTTACCCGTGAGTAAGCAGTGCGACAAAATAATTGATACCTCTGGGTATTT